>CASQEL010000014.1 GCA_949427775.1 uncultured Desulfovibrionaceae bacterium | reverse complement strand
GTGGCGATATTCCCGATGAAGACGCCTGCCGGGCGTTGTGGGACAAATACGGCATGCTGGACAACATCCGCGCGCACAGCGCGCAGGTGGCGGCATTGGCCGTGAATCTGGCCGAGCTGGCGGCGGTTCGGGGCGGCGGCGTTTCCGTGCCCATGGTGCGGGCCGCCGCGCTGCTGCACGACATCGCCAAAACCTACACCATCGCCCACGGCGGCAGTCATGCGCAGTTGGGGGCCTCCTGGGTCGTGTCCGAAACGCGCAACAGAGCCATAGCCCGGGGCGTCATGCTGCATGTGCACTGGCCGTGGCCCGTGGACCCGGCGCAGGTGTGCAGTCTCCCGTTTTTCGTCATTTATGCCGACAAGCGCATCAAGCACGATCGTTGCGTCTCCCTGCGCGAGCGTTTCGAGGATTTGCTGGTTCGCTACGGCCATACGGAACAGGCCCGCGCCGGTATTCAGGAATCCTACCGGCAGGGACAAACCATCGAACGCGCCCTTGCGGCGCGACTGGGGCTGAATCTGCATGCGTGTACTCTTGATTGCGGGCGGCTGGTCGAGCGAGCGTGAGGTGTCCCTTTCCGGGGCCGAGTCCATTGCCGCGGCGCTGTCGGGCCGGGGACACGAGGTGACCCGGTTCGACCTGCGCGACGGCTTCGACGTGCTGCTGGAAACAGCCGTCTCCCATGATTTCGCTTTTCTCAATCTGCACGGCGCGCCCGGCGAGGACGGTCTGGTTCAGGCGTTGCTGGATCGCGTGGGGTGCCCCTATCAGGGATCCGGTCCGGCCGGGTCCTTTCTGGCTCTGAACAAGGCCGCTTCCAAGCAGATTTTCCGGCGCGCCGGACTGCGGACGCCGGACTGGGAATTTCTGCCCGTGGCGCCGTCGCCGGACTGGCGGCCCCGCCTGCCGTATCCGCTGTTCGCCAAAAGCAATACGGGCGGATCGAGCCTGCACCTTTCCAGGGCCGCCAATCGCGGGGAACTGGACGCCATACTGGCGGAAATTTTTTCCTCCGGCGGTGAAGCGCTGCTGGAACCCGCCGTGCCCGGCCGGGATGTGACCTGCGGCGTCCTGGGCGAGGAAGCCTTGCCGCCGGTGCTGATTCTGCCCCCGGAAGGAACGTATTTCGACTACAGGAGCAAGTATGCCGACGTCGCGGAAGGCGGCGCGCGGGAAATCTGTCCCGCCCCTCTGCCCGAAGAGGTGATCCGGCGCATGCAGGATATGGCTCTGCGGGCGCACAGGGCGCTGGGGTTGCGCGGGTACAGCCGGGCCGACTTCATTCTGACCGAAAGCGGCGAATTGTTTTTGCTGGAGGTTAATACGCTGCCCGGCATGACCTCCGCCAGTCTGGTGCCCAAGGAGGCCGCCGCCGCGGGCCTGGATTTCGGCGCATTGCTGGAACGGCTCATGGCGTTGCGCTTGCAGGAAAAGTCTTGCGTGGAGGCTGCGCCGGTGTGAGGCGAATAGGCTGCAACGTCACAGCTGGACGGCCGACATATTGTCGGCCGTCCCGCTGTATCGGCCTGTGAAAGCGTGTTGCACTGAAAACGTCTTATGCTCCGGATGCGGCGGGAGCTGACGCTCGCGCCCGGAAGCGGAGATCGCCTCAAAGCATGTTTCGGAGTGGCGCCGCCGACGGGCGTTCGCATCAGGAACCGTTGTCGTGCCGCTCCGTGGAATATTCGCTTCGTGGCGGTCAGGCGTTGATCATCCGGCTGACGATCTCTCCGGCGCTCTGGGCGGATGTGCCGCCCGTACCGCCTGCGGTGCCGCCGGAGCCCGCGCTGTTCTGTTTTTTCATGGCGTCGAGGAGTTGCGATTGCAGGGCGGTCAACTGGGCTTCCTTCGCGGCGATTTGTTCTTTGCTCGCGCCTTCCTGTTTGAGCTGTTCTATTTCTTCCTGAAGTTTGCGGATCTGCTCCTGCAATTTTTCGACCGGGCTTTTGGAAGATCCGTCGGCATTAGCGCTTTCTTCCGCCTTCTTCCTGCTCTCTTCGAGAATGGTGGATTTGGAGGAGATTCCGGAATTTTCTCCGGCAGGAGCGCCGGAAGATGTTTCGGCAGTGTCCATGCGGGCTACGGATATTCCGGACGCCGCATTTTTTCCGGATATGGAAATGGAAACGGTGTCGCCGCTGTCGCGTCCCAACGCTTGTTTGATACGCTGATCGATGTCGTCGGTTTTTTCGACATCTGCCGTCTTCAAAGACTTCAATTCGGTCTGCGGGGCACCGCCCAACTGAAATGACGTAATCCTCGTCATAAGTAATCCTCCTGGCCGGATAAAAACTTGTCGTGCCCGGGCTTGGTATACCAATCATATGAAATTTCGATGTATCAGCCGCCACGCGGGAGCATGGCGCGGCGGCGTAGCCGCCGTGAATGAGCCGAAAACCGTGTTTTTCGGCGAATGCTCTTGACACAAAATGTGAAGCATTTTGTGTCATGCAGTAGTCATTAATCTGGCCTCCTGTTAAACTGAAATCAAGTGGTTTTCCTTTTATATCCAGGGCAAAATTACCTAAAATTGCAATATATTGAAATTATTTAATAATACAAAGGTTGATCCTTGAATTTGGCGTGTACATTTTCTTTGTAATATCATCGTGTTACCGAAGTAGATGATTTTGCCCTGCTTTTATATCGGCAATGAGATGAATCTTTGTGGTGAACCCGCCTTTACTCTTGCCGATGTCTCTCGGCTGCCCATCTATTTCAGGCTGCATACGGTTCGGTGGGCTTTTGAGAAGGTGGAATCTATCATGGCGATAGTGCGCTTTGCCTGATTTGGCAGCTAGAGCAGTTCACGGTTGAAATGCTCCAAAAGATGTGGGGCTCCGCCCTACCCCCCGCCGGGGGCATGATGCCCCCGGGCCCCCCATTTTGCCGGCTGGCGCTTTGCGCCAGCCGGCCATTGGGGGTGCAGGGGAATCATTCCCCTGCCGAGGGGTTTGGGGGCGAGCAGCCCCCAAGAGCGCATTTCAACGTAAAATGCCCTAACGATTTTCCCAAAACTTCGGCCATGCCGCCAGCAGTTGCCGCAGGGCTTTGCCCCGGTGGCTGCGGGCGTTCTTTTCGTCTCTGGTGAGCTCGGCGGCGGCGCGGTTGATTTCCGGGTCCCAGAACAGCGGATCGTAGCCGAACCCGTTCTCTCCCCGTGGTTCCCGCAGCAGACGGCCTTCCCAGACGCCCCGCACCACGAGCTCCGCGCCGCCGGGCTTGCAGGCGGCCATGGTGCTCACAAAGCGCGCCGTGCGCCGCTCCTCCGGCACGTCGGCCAGAGCGGCCCGCAACTTGCGGTTGTTGCGCTGATCCCTGGTTTCGCCCTCCAGCAACGGCAAATCTCCGCCGTAACGGGCCGAATAGATGCCGGGAGCGCCGTTCAGGGCATCCACTTCCAGCCCGGAGTCGTCGGCCACGGCCACCAGCCCGGTGGCTTCGGCCACGGTGCGGGCTTTCAGCAGGGCGTTTTCCTCAAACGTCGTCCCCGTTTCCTCGATGTCGCCCAATGCGGGAAACGCTTCCAGGCCCAGCACCCGCAATCCGAAGGCGGCCATGGGTTCGGCCAGTTCACGAATCTTGCCCGCATTGCGGGTCGCCAGCACCACAGTGTTGTTTCGACGTTCGGACATGATGCTACTGCCTCGCATGTTTTTGGTGCGGCGCGGACAGTTGAAGCGTGGCCGCCAGAATGCCCGCCACAATCAGCAGTCCGCCCCCCACGTGGGCCGGAGTGATGTGTTCGCCCAGAACAAGCACCGACGCCACGGCCGCGAACAGCGGCAGGGTATAATAGACGAATCCGGCCCGCACGGGGCCGATGACGGCAATGGATTTGGTCCACAGAAAAAAGGAAATAAAGGAGCAACCCACGCCGGAATACAGGACGCCCGTGATCACCGGCCCGTTCCAGACCGGCGCGGGCAGGACGCGCATCTCCCAGATCAGCGCGGGCAGGGAATACAGAAGTCCCAGGGCGAAGGTGGCCGCCGTAAAACCTTCCGCGGAAATATCGGACGTCCTCCGGCGGATGAACAGTGAATACACGCCGAAACAGGCCGCTCCGCCCAGGGCCCAGAAATCGCCGGGAGTGAAACGGATATGCGCCAGCGCCTGCCAGTCCCCCCGGGAAATGAGCACCAGCACGCCGCACAGCACCAGGGCCAGACCGGTCAGACGGCGCGGCGTGATGGGTTCGCCGTAGATGATGCGCGACAGCACGATGATGATTATGGGCGCCGTCGGCACCAGCAGGGCCATGTTCAGGCTTTCCGTGGTCTGTCCGGCCTTGTAGATCAGCGTGTTCATGGCGCTGACGCCGGTCAGGGCCATGAAGCTCAGATAGACCGGGTGGCGACGCAGGCCCGGCCAGTCGGCCCGCAGTTTGGGCAGGGCCAGAGGCAGCATGCACAGCAGGGCCACCGCCCAGCGCCAGAAATTGAGCTGCACGGGCGGAATGTCCTGCGCGATGCCGCGGGCCACCACGAAATTGCCCGACCAGATGACGGTGGCGCCCAGGGCGGCCAGAAATCCGAGGGTTTTTGTCTGCAGAAGCATGGCGGAACTCGTGAAGCGTTCGATCAGTCCGGCCGCGCGGGCCGGAACGTTGCGGAAGTCCGCAAGATTACCCATGTCGCGCCGGAAGGCAAGGATAATTCCGACATGCCCGCAAGCGTTTGCCCTGCCCGGCCGTCCGGGGTAGAATGGTTGCCGTCGCAACAACCTCTTCACCCCTCTGGAACAACCTATGCCGCATGATTTTTTTCAGGTGCTCAGCGTACAGGAAGTGGTGACCCGCCTGACCGCGTTTCCTCCGCTCGACGAGGAAGCTGTCGGGCTGGATGATGCCGACGGTCTGGAAGGCCGGGTGCTGGCCGCCGACGTGATCGCCCGCGACGACGTGCCGCTGACAAGCCGCTCCGGCATGGACGGCTACGCCGTGCGCGCCGCCGAGACGTTCGGCGCGTCCGAAACCGATCCCGCCTATCTGGACTGCGTGGGACACGTCGACATTCAGACGCCCGCCGCGTTCCCCGTGCAACCGGGACAGTGCGCGGGCATCGTCACCGGAGGCGTCGTGCCCGAAGGCGCGGACGCCGTGGTCATGGTGGAATATACGCACGACATGGGCGCGGGCTGCATAGAAATCCGCCGGGCCGTGCCGCCGGGCGAGCACGTCATGCTCCGGGGCGAAGACGCCCGCGCCGGAACGACGGCCCTGCCCGCGGGCACGGCGTTGCGCCCCCAGGAAGTGGGGCTGCTGGCCGCCGTGGGCGCGACGGAAGTGCGCGTGCGGCGGCGTCCGGTGGTCGCCGTCCTGTCCACGGGTGACGAACTGATCCCCGCCGAAGGCGATCCCCGGCCGGGACAGGTCCGCGACGTCAACAGCCATACCCTGGCCTGTCTGGCGCGCCGGGCCGGAGCCCGCCCTCTCCGCCTGGGCATCGCTCCGGACAACCTGGACAGTTTGGAACAGGCGCTGCGCGCGGGGCTGGAACGCGCCGACGTGGTGCTGCTGTCGGGCGGCAGTTCCGTGGGCGTGCGCGATCTGACCGTGGCCGCCCTGCAACGCCTGCCGCGGGCGGAAGTGTTCTGCCACGGAGTGGCCCTGTCGCCGGGCAAGCCGCTGATCCTGGCTTCCGTGGACGGCAAATGCGTCTGGGGCCTGCCGGGACAGGTCACCTCGGCCCAGGTGGTCATGATGATTCTGGGGCAACCCTTTCTGCGCCATCTGGCCGGACATCCGGTTCCGTTCGATCAGACCCGCTGGCCCCGGCACAAGGCGGAGCTGGCCCGTAACGTGGCTTCCCGTCAGGGGCGCGAGGACTATGTGCGGGTCCGGCTGGAGCCGGGAGAGGAGGGACGCCCTCCCCGGGCCGTGCCCGTGCTCGGCATGTCCGGCCTGTTGCGCACCCTCACCGAGGCCCACGGCGTGGTGCGCATCCCGGCCCGCCGGGAAGGTCTGGAGCGGGGCGCCCTCGTGGACGTGCTGCTGTTTTCCTGAAGGGACGGGAACGCGTCCCCATCAAAAACCCCCTGCCCCGGCTGACGCGGCAGGGGGCGGCATCCGCAGGACAGCGCGGGGCTACTTCTTCAGGGGCGCGGGATTGGTGCTGCTGTCCACGCTCACGCCCTTGAAGGAGCCCTTCCAGCCCTGCACCGGCGTATCCTGGAACAGAAGCACCCTTTCCTCGTCCTTTTCATTGCGCTCCAGCACCATGGTCATGCGCTGCAACCCTTCCGGCAGCCTCGGTTCGAACGATCCCTTGAGCATGGCGTTGCCGGTCACCAGCGTGGCGCGGCCGAAGTGCGTGGTCTTCACATTGGATACGGTCAGACGCTTGATGATCATCTTGCGGCTTTTGAGCATTTTCATGAAATGTTCCTTGTCCTGCACATAGCCGTTTCCGCTGACATGCAGATAGTTGGCCGCCAGAATCCTGTCCAGCATGGCTGTATCCGCGGTCATTACGGCTTCCACATACAGAGCCACGATGTCGGGTTTGGCCTGAGCGGCGCCTCCCAGGGCAAGAACAAGAAGCGTTGCGAGCAGAGCGGAACGGAACATGGACGCCTCCTTGACGGGGTCGGCGGCGCACGCCGCATTTCGGCCGCCGGTTGCGTTTTTTCAGAGCGATACCATATTGTTGCAGTACAGGGAACACCTGTCAAGCCGGGCCGACAACAGCCGAAGGGCAATCGCATGGCGGTAATCCATCCGCCATAATTTTCCGTCGGAAGCGGAGAGGTAGAGGTACAAGCCTTCAGAGTCGGTCAGTTTTGCCGGAGTTCTGGTCTGAGGGGGCTTTGTTTAGAGTCTTGCACTACAGGGCGTTGCCTCTCTCTTGCCGCCTCAAATTCCGCCTGCTATGATGGGGTGCAAGCGCCAAGGAGCTGCAAAAATGTCTTATACTCCCATATCCATAGACCGTGAAGCCCTGACCATTATGGGCGTCCCTTTTCCCTCACTGGAAGCCTGGGAGAGCGCGGCGGCGGCCATCGGTTCAAATATGTTCGAGGGCTATGAGCCAACCAGAAGGGGCATTGAGCTCATCCGCGACTATACGACCGGCAAAATCAGCTTTGATGCGTTTATCCGGGCGGCGATGGATAAAGCGTATGCGGAAGCACACTGAGAGAAGCGGACAACGCCAGGCGTTATCACACCTTCTCCTTGTTTCGGATGAACTTGGGTGAATTATCGGTTTGACAAAATGGATGTTTTTGGATGAAATTGGGGTATGATTAACATCGATACCCTGAATATCACCCCGGAGATGCTCCGGCTCATCGCCCAGATTGACGAATTCAAAGGCGCATGGAGGGCCTTGGGCACTCTGGCCCCGGAACGACTTACCGCGTTGCGCCGGGTAGCCACCATTGAAAGCGTTGGTTCTTCTACGCGTATTGAGGGCGGTAAACTTTCTGACCGCCAGGTGGAAAGCCTGCTGGCGAACCTTTCCATCCATACCTTCACTACTCGTGATGAGCAGGAAGTGGCCGGATACGCGGAAACCATGGAACAGGTTTTTCAGGCGTGGGAACATATCCCCCTGACTGAAAATCATATCCGCCAGCTTCACCGGGATTTGCTCCGTCACAGTGGCAAAGATGAGCGCCACCGGGGACAGTATAAAAATGCTCCCAGCAGTGTGGCCGCTTTTGACGCTCAAGGACGACAGATAGGCGTTGTTTTTGAAACCGCCTCACCGTTTGACACGCCACGGCTCATGCAGGAGCTTGTGGAGTGGACAAATACCGCTCTGGATGCGCGGGAGCTTCACCCCCTGCTGGTGATCGGCATGTTTATTGTATCTTTCCTGGCCATCCATCCTTTTCAGGACGGCAACGGCAGGCTCTCCCGCATTCTGACCACGCTCCTGCTGCTCCGTTGCGGGTATGCTTATACATCCTATAGCTCACTGGAAAGCGTTATAGAGAACAGCAAAGAATGCTATTATCTGTCGTTGCATCAAACACAGACGAGTATCCGAACAAATTCGCCAGATTGGCGCCCTTGGCTGCCTTTCTTCCTCCGGGCCTTGCATCAGCAGATGAAGCGTCTTGAACGGAAGATGGAGCAGGAACATATTATCATGACCGCCCTGCCGGAGCTTTCCTTGCAAATTCTGGACACTACCAAAGAATATTGTTTGCCATAATGCTTCCCTGGAAGAAATTCCTGATTAGCCTATCCGGGCAATAAATAGAAGACCTAACTTTCCTGATAGGCGCGCTCAATCAGGGGCTTGGCTTTGGTTAAATCGTCCATGGTGCGCAGGGAAAGTTCCAGATCGCCTGTTCCCCAATGGCCCTTATTGCGTACATTGCGGCTGAAATTCTTTTCCAGCGGTACGCTGTCCGGGTCAAGGTGAAGCCAGAGCTTGAACCAGCCATGCATGGGGCAAAGGCAGACAAAGTTTTTCAGGCGAGTAAAGGCAATATAGCGCTTTAATTCTTTGATATTGATGTCATCGCCCAGGGAAAAGATGAAGTTGCACAGTTCATCATACAGAATGCGCTGCTCCTCGGGCATGGCAGCAAGCTGGTCTGCTACCCTGCTTCCGCTTTCAAGAGAAGATTCCGAACCGGCGGGAACGGGTTCCGCAGGGGCGGTTCCCTGAAGGGGGCTGCCCGGCTCAGCAGGGGGCGGAGTGGTCTGCGCCGGATTTATCCATTCCAGCATCAGCAGATCGTCTCCAAAATATTTATAGCGGATTAATTCAATATTGCGCCCGATCTGCGCCACGGCGTGTTCATCAAATTTGGTAAAGTCTCCGGCAATGCACAGTACGCGCGTGCCGCTCCATTCTATGGCATCGGCAATTTCTTTGCCGAAGCGTTCCAGAACAAGCAATTTGAATTCCGCCCGGTGGTCAAGCAGCCAGTCCAGATAATAGAGGCCCTGGTTGATGACATTTTCGTTTTTGTGGCGTTTGTATTCCAGAATGACCGGGCAATTGTTTTCATCCAGCCCAAGGGAATCTATACGGCCCCCATGAATCTTGCCCGTGCCGTATTCACTGGCAACAAAGCGTATGGCAAGAAAACACTCCATATGCTTCCGCATAAGGCTGTGCAATTCTTTTTCAAGCGAGGCTGTGTGGGTTGGCAAAGGATGGGCTTCATCGGCTGAAAACCGAAACAGTTTGATGTCACTCATGGAGTTCCTGCCTGTATTTTGGGTTTGGCTGTATGCGTTTACCCTGGTTCAGATACATGCTTCAGTGCGTTGTGGATTGATCTGCGAAGGAATATGAGTTCCCAACTCCCCCCGAAACGCCCTGGCCAGAATGGCCTTTTTCATCAGGTTGATCTGATGCAGCACGGTTTCAGCGGCTTCTTTGGCCTGTTGTTCTTTGGCAAGAAGATTGTCAAGGATGCGGACGATTCCTTGTTGTTCTTCTTCTGTCGGAAGTGGTATTTTAATTTTTAATAAATTTTTTTGAGAAATATTTCTCATCCCATCCTGATTTCCAGAAGCTAAACTTGTAATCTGTTTTCTATATTTTGTTGACATAGAAAAATACAATATATACTTATTAGATATATTTTTATTTATTTCTAATCTTAATATTTTATCTGATAATATTAATTTTTTGTGAATATTTTCAACAATTACGCAATTTCCAATAAGTTGAATTGTATTTGCACGACTAAATAAAAAATCTCCCTTTTTTATTTGAATATTTTTATTGTATACAGATGGGTCAATGCATGTTTTGCTTTCAAGTTCATTAAAAAATCCCCATGTCACGGCACTGACTTTGACAATTCCAATTTCGTTTTCTTGGGGTGGTCTTTCTTCACAACGTAAATTTTTACCTGCCTTAATATTTCTTATGATATATGCAAAGTCTTTTTCTTTCCAACTATCATTTTCTATCCCATTTTCTTCCCTCCACTTTGCTGTCAACTCCCCCGTAAACGCCTTGTGCAGAATGGCGGCCTTGCGAATCTCAAAGCCGTCAAGCACGGCTTCGGCTTTTGCCTTGGCTTCGTCCAGCTTGGCAAAGAGGAATTCGATGCGGTCAACGATGCGTTGTTGCTCGTCGAGAGTTGGAAGGGGAAAAGGAAAATTTTCAATATCATTTTTGCGAATGGAAGGGGAATTATCACCTTTCATAAATTTATTTAATCCCAGTACGACATAATCACTGGTCATAAGCCAGTACAAAAAACGAGAATTGACGTTCTTAAGGGGACTGCATATGTAAAAGCCGGTAGAAGCAATACAATTTGAAATATCTTCATCTATATAAGCAATATTTCTAAGATATGGCCTAACAAGAGAGAATATAGTATCTCCTTCATGCAGTTTTCTAGATGCTCTGCTAGGAGCCTGACTTACTGGAGTCTGTTTAGGTGAGATGACTTTTTGCTGTTTATTGTCAACAGCATCAATATCTATATAGTAAAAAAAGTTGCCTGTGGGTTTTTCTGTTTCCTGTGACTTCCAAAGAGAATTTCCTCTCACCCACTTCCACCCTTCCGGCAAAGGGTACGGTTGTTCCTCCACGGGAACCTCGGCTACTTTATCCGGCGTCAGCAGGGAATTTTGCGCCTTGACGGCATTCTTGCGAGGGCGGGCCATCAGTTCGCCTCCCGGCGAGTCAGGGTTTGCAGTTCCCGCACCACGCTTTTCATGAGATCCACAGCTTCCTCAAGCTGGGCGATGCACTCTTCGCCGCTGTCTATGGGGTCGGGCAGATCGTCATATTCCAACAGGGATTCATCACGGATCAGGCCGAGGTCAAGGCTGTCCGCCTTTGCCTGTATCGCCTCGCGGGTGAACACGTTCCAGCGTTCGTCCCGCACGGCGCGGCGGTCGGCCGCCTCATAGGCGGTCTCGAAATCCGCGAAGTGTTCCTTTTTAAGCGGGGTGGTCTTGCCGAATGAAGGCATGTTGGTGCGCAGGTCGTAAAACCACACCTCTTTGGTATTGCCCCTGTCGCTCTGGCCGCGCGCGAAAAACAGCACGTTGGTTTTGACGCCCTGAGCGTAAAAAATGCCCGTTGGCAGGCGCAACACCGTATGCAGGTCGCATTTGTCCATGAGGTCGGCGCGGATGCGGCCGCCGTCGCCGTCGGCAAAAAGCACGTTATCCGGCAGCACCACGGCGGCCCGGCCGCCACGTTTAAGACTGCGGTAAATATGCTGCAAAAAATTCAACTGCTTGTTGCTGGTGGTAAAGGCAAAATCGTCACGGGTGGCCCGTTCGCCGCCCTTCTTGGTGCCAAAGGGCGGATTGGTGAGTACCAGATCATAGCCTTTCAGAGACTTGCCCGCCGTGGACAGGGTATCGGCCAGCAGGATTTCCCCTTCAATGCCGTGCAGCATGGCGTTCATCAGGGCCAGACGGTGCGTATCGTGTACCAGCTCGCAGCCGGTGAAGGCTTTCTGTTTCTGAAAGGCCGCCTGATCCTCGTTCAGATCGAAATACTCGTCGGTCAAATCCTTCAGATAGCGGTCGGCGGCGATCATGAAACCAAAGGTGCCGCAGGCCGGATCGTTGCACAGTTCGCCGACCTGCGGTTTCATGAGGCGTACCATCACGTCAATGAGCACGCGCGGCGTGAAATACTGGCCCGCGCCGGATTTTTTCTCATTGGCGTTTTTTTCCAGCAGGCCTTCATACAGGTTGCCCAGTCCCTCTTCCTGCGCGGAATACCAGTCCAGGGCATTGATGCTGGAAATGATCTTTTCCAGATTCTTTGGTTCGTCGATGTTGGATACCGCGCCCTGATAGATCTCCCGCACCCGGCCCGTGCCGTTTTCGCTCAGTTCGGCCAGAATTTGCTTGTAGGCGTGTTTCAGTGCAATGCCGCTTCCGGCGGCCAGAACGTCCCAGCGGCAGGCTTCGGGAATGGCGTCTTCCGTGCCGGTTTCCTTGGCCATTTTCAGGAACAGGATATAGGTCAGCTCGGTGACATACTGGTGGTAGGTGATGCCGTCATCCCTCAGGACATTGCAGAGGTTCCAGAGTTTGGCGACAATTTCCTGTGTGGTCATGCGGCAAGGCCCCCGTCGTCATACAGATAGGTGTTCAATTCGGTTACAATGCTTTCCAGCTGGTTGTTGAAAAGTTTGTTCAGCGCGGCAAAGCCGCCCTTGTCCCGGAAGATGACGCTTTCGTCAAAGGTGTGTACCGAAAGCACGGATTCATTGAGCAGATATTTTTCCATGCGGTCGATCCATTTCTCTTCAGCTTTGGAAAAGCTGTGCGCCTGCTTCAGCCGGGCCACGGCGCGACGGATGCGCTCCTCGTGCCCCAGAAGTTCGGCATTGATGCCGTAGCGCCGAATGAGGCTGATGATGTCGGCGGCAATATCCTGATTGCTCATCTGGGAAAGGGCGGAATTGAGCTGGCGGACGGTAAAGCCTTCCCGTCCCAGAGCCAGACGCAGACTCTTGAGGCTTGCGCGACTGAGGTCAGCCGGGCGTGTGCAGATGATGTTCAGGGCCGCTATCTCGTTGCGTTGCTCCCGTACAAAGCGGGCAAAGGATTCCAGATAGTCGCCGGGGCGAAGATTCTCCTTGCCGTAGCCCCGCGTATGGCCGGTGAGCGCATCCGGCGTATCGGAAAGAACGATGGCGCGGCGGCCCCCACGCCCTTCACTCTGGATAAGCTCAAACAGGTCACGTTTGGACAGTAACAGTTTCTTTGCCTCACGCGGGCTCAAGTCCTGCACACGTTCGATGAAGGCATCGGGACTGCCGCCGGCCATATCGGCAAAGTGTTGCCTGAGTTCCTCCGCCATGGAACGTTTGCGGCGTTGCAGTTTGGCAATAATCTGGTTGATCTGGTTCAGGATCTGCGCAGGTTCCTCCATTGCCTCCAGCCCGTCCAGAAGTTGGGAGAAGGTGGCCGCCGGATTGCTGACCACCGGTTTCATGGTGGTCAGCGGCTCAAGGACAGTGTACAGACCCACAGCGTCGTATACTTCAAAATGGTTTTTCTCGATCTCCGGGCAAAGCCTTGTGGCGCGGCCCAGCATCTGTTCAAACAGAATGCGGGATTTGACCCGGCGCAGAAAGACAAGGCGGGTGATTTCGGGCACGTCAATGCCGGTAGTGAGCAGATCCACCGTCACCACAATGCTGGGGAGACTTTCATTCTTGAAGCGGCGTATGGCATCATCAATATTCTTGCGGTTGCCGATACTGCCGGTGATTTTCATGACAGCATCCGTGTCCACCAGTTCTTCGGCGCAGATCTCCTTGAGGATGCGGGCAATCATGTCCGCGTGATGGTCATTCACGGCATAAATGAGGGTCTTGCCGGAGGAAGCATCCTCGGGATCAATGTCCCTGGCTATTTCCCGCAGAATTTCGCGGTTGAAGTTCTCATTGATGACGGTCTTGTTGAAGTTGTCCACATCAAAATCAAGCTCGTCTTCCAACTGCTCGCTGTTGGTGACTTCACCGGTAACAGGATCATAGAGGGCCACGGTATCGCCGGGCTTGTAGTGAATGCCCTGCTCGCTGAGAAGAGTGCTGAGCTGGTGCGGCGCGTCATGATCCACCAGAAATCCGTCGATGACCGCTTCCCGGTAGGAGTAGCTGAACACGGGCGGGCCGAAAATCTGCGTGGTCTGGAGCGCGGGCGTGGCCGTCAGAGCTATTTTCACCGCCTGAAAGTAGTCGACGACCTCGCGGTACTTGCTCTGGTAGTCGCGCTGGTCGCGGTACAACTGCTCATCATCGGTCATTTCCCGGTCAAGAATATACCCCCGGTGCGCTTCATCAACGATGATCAGATCATAGTCGGTGACCGAGGGCATGGACTCGCTGCCTTCACTGTACAGAATACGTTTGACCATGCCCTGCACAGTGGCGACGTGGACGCGGGTTTCCCTGTCGATTCCCTTGTCCGTCAGCCCGTTGATGGCGTAGATTTCGTCCAGGGGGTGCAGTTCTTCCAGCTTCACATCCGTGAATACGTCAAGGGCCTGTGTGCCCAGGGCATTGCGATCCACAAGGAACAGGATACGGCGGAAGCGTCCGCTTTTCAAAAAGCGGTACATCATGCCCAGCACGGTCCGGGTTTTGCCCGTCCCTGTTGCCATGGCCAGCAGAACCGTTTGCGCGCCGCTTTTCACGGCCCGTTCCGCGGCTTCAACGGCACGGAGCTGATATTCCCGCAGATTGAGGCCGTTTTTATCGGTAAGAAAGTCGGTGGACATGGCTTCAAGATGCCGGTTGCCCCGGGCAATATCGCGCTCCAGAAGCTCTTCCAGCCCTGTGGGACTCATCCAGCCGTGCAGGGCCTGCGGCGCGTTGGAAGCAGTGCGCACATCCTGAAACCAGATGCCGGATTTTTCCTCGTATTGCCTGATGTAGGGCCTGCCGTTGGCGGCAAAGAGAAAGGGCACGCGGAAGCCGCGCCATTCGCCGATGGTGTGCGCCAGATGTTCCTTGCGGATATGGCGGGCGTAGTCCTTGCACTGATGGTCGAGTACAGTAGGAATATCCTTGTGCACGGCCTTGGCCTCAATGATGCCTACCAACCGCGTGCCCGCAAACAGGGCGTAGTCGGCAAAGCCCCTGCTGCCCACAGAAGCATCCGTGGGCCATTCGGCTATGGCCAGATTCCGTCCGGCTTGCGGGCGTGTGCCGAGGGAATGGCGCAAGGTTTCGGAATCCGCCTCCCACCCCACTTTTCTGAGTTGTTCGTCAATGAGATACCGGGTTTCGGCCTCGGATACATGGCGCTTGCCCGCGGCGACGGCGGCGCGCTTGCGGCGGATGTTTTCCGGCAGGGCAGATGATGCCTGCGCGGCGCGGGAAACCGCCTGATCCGCCAGGGCGTTTTCGTGCCCGACTTCCTCTTTCGAGCTGGGCGAAGACGGCCCGGAGCTTTCGGCGTCATGAGGCGCGGCAAAATCCTGTTGCCGATAGGATTCATCGCCGTAGGTCTGAAAAAACCATCCGCACAGACTGTGCGTGATCTGTAAAAAGAACAGTATCTTTTCTTCGGGCAGATTCAGCCCTTCATGAGCTGCCTTGTTGCGAGCCCGGCGTACCAGATGGAAAGCCGCGGCAACATCCGAGGGAAGCGCCTCTCGTCGCTGGAGAATGTTGATACGCTCCACAGCATCGCAACGTTCGGGTAAGGTAATGTCGTCCTGAGCAATCATGACCCGGATCATGCCCTCACACAGCAGCCCCGCCTTCATCAGGCAGGACTGCGGATCCGAACGCATGTAGCGTTCGGCCAGCAGGCCGAGTTCCGCCAGCTCCGGGAATTTTTCGTGCAAAAACGCAAAGTTGGACGCCATGCTTTCTCCCCAAAAACAGATATCGTTTGTGTCGCGGGCAATATCCGGCCTTTCTGTCGAAAAATTTTAGAAATTCATGGAGCGGGTCTTCGGCGCATACAGGGGCTGTTCGACAGAAAAGGCCGTCATATTCTATACATTGTCCACCCAAAAGGCAAAATCATACGATGACCTTAGCAGGGCAATCGCATGAATGTCAGGAGGCAGGAGCTGCGAGAAGGGCCTCATAAAG
>CASQEL010000013.1 GCA_949427775.1 uncultured Desulfovibrionaceae bacterium | reverse complement strand
GCTGCACACGATGATTGTGGAAGAACGCCGGCGCAAGCTGGGGCGCGTCAACGTCTGTCTCATGGCCCTGACCACGGTGTCGGCGTTTTTCGCCACCTATCTGGTGCGCAGCGGGGTCATTGATTCCGTGCACGCCTTCGGAGACGGCGGCGTGGGCACGCCGCTGCTGCTGTTCACGCTGGGCGGCGCGGCGCTGGTCGTGTGGATTTCCCTGCTCGGCAAGCGGGAGGGAAGCGCGCTGGCGGGCCTCGACAGTCGGGAAGGCTTTCTGGTGCTCACGGCCTGGGCGCTGCTCATGCTCTCCCTGATTATTCTGGTCGCCACGCTGTGGCCGCTGATCAGCAAACTGTGGGCTTCCCGGCCGCAGGGGCTGGACGCGGGCTTCTACAACCGGGTTTGCCTGCCCCTGTTCGCCATGCTGACCGCCATTCTGGCCATCTGTCCCTGGCTGGGCTGGAGCGGCGGTCTGCGCGACAAGGCGAAGGCCCTGGGCGTCATCGGCGTGTTCATCGGCGCGGGCGCCCTTTTCTGGGGCATGGGCTACCGGCAGCCCACGGCGTTCGTCGCCGCGGCATCGGCGGCGGCCGGCATCGTCGGCGTGATCCTGCTGTGGCTGGACCCGCGCGTCCGGGCGCGGCGCGAAACCCTGGCCGCCTACGGCGTGCATCTGGGCGTGGCGCTGCTGGCCCTGGGCGTAGCCTTTTCCGGCCCCTACAAGGTGGAGCGGGATCTGCGCCTGGCCAAGGGCGAGGCGGCGGATGTGGGCGCGTATCAGGTGCGGCTGGCGGACATCGCGGACGGCGCGCAACCGGGCTTTGATTTCATCGAGGCCCGCCTGGAAGTGCGCCGGGACGGAAACCTGGTGGGACTGCTGGCCCCGCAACGGCGCATGTACGACAAGTTCGGCAACCAGCAGTTTTCCGAAGTGGACACCATTCCCGGTCTGGGCAACGAGCTGTACGCCTCCCTGCTGGGACTGGACACGGAGCATCGGGTGACGGTCAAGGTCAGCGCCACGCCGCTGGTCAACTGGATGTGGATCGGTGGAACGCTGATGTGCCTGTTCCCGCTGCTGGGTCTGCGCCGCCGTCGCCCGGACGCGGCTGCCGAAAAGTCCTGATCGGGTCGCGGAGCGCCATGTTGCTGCAACTGCACCATATCACCAAGATATACGGCACGCGGGTCATCTTCAAGGATGTGTCCCTGTCGGTGGCGCCCGCCGGCATCACCCTGCTGGTGGGAGCCAACGGCGCGGGCAAATCCACGCTGCTGCGAATCATGGCCGGTCTGGGACGGGCTTCGGCGGGCCGGGTGGAGCGCGCGGTGGACGACGCCCGGCTCGGGTATCTCGGACATGCCACATTTTTGTATCCGGCCCTGACGGCGCTGGAGAATCTGGCCTTCTGGCGGGACATTTACGCTCTGCCTCTTTCCGACGGCGCGCTGGAGACGGTGCTGGAGCGCGTGGAACTGGCCCGTCATGCCCACGAGCGGGCGGGCGTGTTTTCGCGCGGCATGGCCCAGCGCCTGAATCTGGCGCGGGTATTGCTGTCGGACCCGCAACTGCTGCTGCTGGACGAGCCCGGCACCGGTCTGGACACCCGTTCGGCGGGCCTGCTGCGCCGGGAGATAGCGGCGGCGCGGGAGCGGGGCGCGGGCGTGGTGTGGATCAGCCATGACGTGGCCTCGGACGCGGCCGTCGCCGACAGAGTGGTGGCCCTGCACGACCGGCGCGTGGCGTATGACGGCCCGGCCTCGGCATACGATCCGGAGCGGTCATGCTGAAAGCCGTCTGGGCCATCGCCCGCAAGGATCTGCGGCTGACGCTGGCGCGGGGCAGCGGTCTGGCGCAGGCCCTGCTGCTGGGGCTGCTGCTGCTGTTCGTGTTCAGCCTGTCGCAGCAGGTGGGCGAAACCATGTCTCCGCAGGGCGCGGCGGCCATTTTCTGGCTGGCCTCGGCCTTCTGTCAGGTGCTGGTGTTCAACATGCTCTACGGCCTGGAGGAGGTCAACGGCGCGCGCGGCGGCCTGCTGCTCATGCCCTGGCCGGTGCAGGCCGTCTGGCTGGGCAAGAGTCTGGCCGGGCTCGTCCTGCTGTTGCTGGCCCAGGCCGTATTTCTGCCCGCCGCCGTGGTCTTTCTGGGGCAACAGATCTCGCCCCTGTGGTCATGGGCCCTGTGCGCCGTGTTGCTGGTGGATGTGGGCATGGCGGCCCTGGGATCGCTGCTGGGCGCGCTCTCGCAGGGGCAGGCCGCGCGCGAATCCCTGCTCGGCATCGTGCTTTTTCCCC
Organism: uncultured Desulfovibrionaceae bacterium; assembly: GCA_949427775.1. GTDB lineage: Bacteria > Desulfobacterota > Desulfovibrionia > Desulfovibrionales > Desulfovibrionaceae > CASQEL01. The sequence goes on along the minus strand of CASQEL010000013.1, from coordinate 14,779 downwards.
TGCTGGCGCCGCTGCTGCTGGCGGGCATCCGCGTGGGCGCCGGGGGATTCGCCGATGCCCTGCCCGAGGGCGTGACCTCCTGGCTGGGTGTGGCCGCCGCATTCGACGCGCTGTTCCTGGGCGCGGGGATCGCGCTCTTTGGATTCATTTATGCCGGAGAAGAATGATATGCCCGAGACTGCCGACAAAATTCCGGAAAAGACCGCGCGGCCCGCGACGGACGGATCGCGCGCCGGGTTTCCGTTTTCGCCCGTGGTCCCGGCGTTGTCGGGCGGCGCGGCCCTGGCCGCCTGTCAATGGCTGATCTATGTCTACGCCCCTCTGGAAATCACCATGGGCGTGGTGCAGAAGATTTTTTACATCCACCTTCCCCTGGCCTGGTGGGCCTTCGTGAGCTTTTTTGTGGTCTTCGCGGCTTCCATCGCCTTTCTGCGCGGCCGCGCCGCCCGGTGGGATCGTCTGGCCGCCGCCGCCGCCGAAGTGGGCGTGCTGTGCAGCGGCCTGGCCCTGATCACGGGGTCGCTCTGGGCCCGGCATTCCTGGGGCGTGTGGTGGACCTGGGACCCCCGACTGACCACGACCCTGATCATGTGGTTCGTCTACGCGGGCTATCTGGTGTTGCGCGCCCTGGACCTGCCCGAAGCCCGACGGGCCATGATCTGCGCCGTGGTGGGCATCGTGGCCTTTATCGACGTGCCGCTGGTGTTCGTGTCGGCGCGGCTGTGGCGTTCCATCCATCCGGCCGTGTTCGCCTCGCGCGGAGGCGGGCTGGACGAGGCCATGAAAGTGACCGTCATCGCCTGCGTGTTGTGCTTCGGCCTGTTGTGGGCCGCCCTGATCTGGGCCCGCAAACGGCAACTGGATCTGCGGGCGCGTCTGGACGCCCTGCTGGTGGAAGAGGAATAACGGGCTCCGCTTCCCGCCCCTTGCCCCGCCTCTTCGCGCGGACGCCGGTGCGCCCGGCCCGCCGAAAAGAGACCGGGATGCGGCGTTGTTTGATGCTGACAGTAAAGGGACCGGGATGCGGCGTTGTTTGATGCTGACAAGCAAGGAGTGTGCATATGGACCCTCTGTTCTGGCTGCTGGCCGCCAATGTGGCCGTATGGACCGGCCTGGGCGCGTATCTGGCGTTGCTGGCGCGCAACCAGCGCGATATGGAACGCCGTCTGCGCCAATGGGAGACGCTCAGAGATGCATGACATGATCCCCGCTTCCGGCGCCCGCCGCCGGGTGCTGCTGTGTGTGAGTCTCGGTCTGCTGGCCATGCTGGCGGTTTCTTTTGTCTATAGGTTGCAAAATCCCTCTCTGGTGGTGGAAGCGCCCCGGCGGAGCGGCATGCCGGAACAGCGGGACGGCGGCATGGACCCCGAGATCGGCAGACTGATGCAACATCTGCGGGACAATCCCAACGACGCGGCCTCGCTGGTGCATCTGACCGAACACCTGATCACGCAGCAGAACTGGGACGCCGCCGAGGCGTTTGCCCAACGGGCCGTGGTGGCCGCGCCGTCCGATCCGCAACCCGCGTATCTGCTGGGCGTAGTGCAGCATAACCGGGGGCGGCATGCGGAAGCGGCGGCCTCGCTGGAGCGGGTGCTGTCCATGAAAGACGAGGCTTCCGTGCGCTACAGCCTCGGCGTGCTGTACCTGTACTATCTGAACGAACCGATCCGGGGGATCGCGCACCTGACGGCCGGGCTGCACGACGAGAACGCCCCGGAAGATCTGAAGGAGAGCATCCGCCGGGAACTGGAGAAGGCCCCCCTGCCGGACGGCGCGCCGTCCGCGCCGGGAACCCCGGCCTCGCCAAAAAAATAGCGCTGCGATTTCTGTATGCTGCAAGGGGCGGCGGCGGAAATTCTCCGTCTGCCGCCCCTTGCCTCTTGCTCCTTGCGTTTGCAGAGGGTAAGTATTCGTGATTGATTTATAATAGTCGAAGCCGTCAGGCAAAGGGGGAGTCATGGCCCGCAAGAAAACAAAAAAGACCACTGTCGCCGGAGCTTCCGCGTTGCCCGCCGCTTCCCCCGCGACCGCCCCGGCGTCGGCGTGCGCGGCGTCGCCCGAGAGCGGGCGGACCGCCTCCGCCGCCGCGATCTCCGGGCGGGAAGCCGCCGCCCCGCGGGCCGGACACGGCGGCGTGCGTACCAGCACCTTTGTGCTTTCGGTGCTGTTGGCGCTGTTGGCCGGAATATACCTCGGCACCCTGATGCCCGGCCTGTTGGCCGGAAGGCAGACGGACACGGCGGCGGGCCGGTCCGCGCCGCCGGAGGGCCCGCGGGAGGAAGCGCGGGCGGCCCTGTCGGGTTCCGGCGTCTCGGATGCGGTGCGGGGGCGCATTCTGGAACTGGAGCGGCACGTGCAGCACCAGTCCGACGACACCGACGCCTGGATTCAGCTGGGCAACCTGTATTTTGATATTGCCAATCCCTCCAACGCCATCCGCGCCTATGAGCGCGCCTTGCTGCTCGCGCCCGACAACCCCGACGTGCTGACCGATCTGGGCGTCATGTACCGGGAATCGGGCAAATTCGAGATGGCGGAACAGTCGTTCCGCAAGGCGGCGCAGATCAATCCGAAACACCAGAACGCCCTCTTCAACAGGGGCGTGGTGCTGTTTTTCGATCTCGGACACAAGGACGACGCGCGGCGGGTCTGGCGGCAGCTGCTGGCCGTCAATCCCAACGCCAAGGCCCCTGACGGCCGCGCCGTCAGCGACATGCTCAAAACATTGAAGTAAGCCTGCATATCCATGAATACGGCCCATTCTGTTCCCGCTCCCGTGTTCCGTGGCCTCCGTTTCCGCCGGATGCTTTTCTGCCTGCTGCTGTCGGCCTGCGGCGCGCTGTCCGCGTCTTCTTCCGGCGCGCAGGTCTGGATGCAAAAGCTCGTGCCCGCCATTCAGGTGCAGGCCGCCACGCCCATGCTGCCGTATCTGGACTGGCTGTCGGACCCCAGCGGCAGGTTCAGCGTGGAAGAAGTGGCCCTGCCGGAACACCAGGCGTCGTTCCGCCCCTTGAACATGAACAAGCTGCCCTACGAATCCGGGACGATCTGGCTGCGTTTCACGCTGGCTCCGCGTCCGCTGGAATCGCGCCCCAGCACGCTGCTGCTGGATTTGGGCGAGGGCGTGCCCTCCACGCCGACCCTCTATGTGCCCAGGCGCACCATGACGCCCGGCGTGACCGAGTGGCAGGATTTCACGCCCAGTCAGCATTCGGTATTTCTGATGCCGGACGCCCGGAGCACGCCGGTGACGGCCTACATCAAAATGGACGGCCTGCCCGGCATCTGGTTCGATCCCATGCTGCGCACACCCCACAACGCGGCCACGGCCATGGAGCGTCTGGCCCGCCCGGCCGTCATCGTGGCTCTGGCCGTGGTCATGCTGCTGTGCCTGCTGCGCGGCCTGTCGGAACGCGGGGAATGGCGCATCTGGACGGGATGCTTCACGGGCGCGGCGCTGCTGCACGCCATCTGGGGCGCTCCCGCCACGCCGCACGGGCACGTGGCCATGGCCGATATAGGAACCGTGCTGGCTCCCGGCGTCGCGCTGATGCTGCTGCCCCATGTGGGGCGGCATCTCATGTGCACGCGGAGCCGGGCGCGCGTGTACGACATCCAGTATTTTCTTCTGACCCTGCCCGGAGCCGTGCTGGCGCTGCTGCCGCTGATTCCGGGATTTTCCTGGACATGCCGTTTCCTGGCGCTCTGGCCCCTGGGCGCCCTGCTGCTGGCGCCCACCACCGTGGGGGCCTGGCTGTCCGGACTGCCGGGCGCGCGGCGTTTTCTGCTGGGCTGCCTGGCCCCGGCCGCGGGCACGGGTCTGGGCATTCTGGGCATCGGCTCTTCGGCGCCCGCCTCGCTGACGGCCACGGCTCCGCTGTGGGGTCTGGCCCTGGGCGCGCTGATTATCGCGGGCACGGCGACCACCCGCGATCAACGCGAAAACGACGCCTCGCGGGATGCGGAAACCTCTTCCGCGCCCCCGCCGCCGGAAACGGAACTGCGCATTATGGCGCATGACGATCCGCCGGAGGGGGATATGGCGCCGCCCGTCGTCGAGACTCCGCCGTCCGCGGACGCTCCGTCGGCTCCGGACGCGGAAGAGAGGGAGCGCCGGACGTTGGTCCTGGAAAAACGTCTTCGCGCGCCGTTGGACGTGCTGTTGCGCGAAGGCGCGGCCCTGGGAGAGTGCTCCCTGCCGCCCGCGGCCCGTCAGCATGCCGAGGCCATGGTCAACGCCGTGCGCAGCATGGCCGTCACCCTGGCCGATCCGACAGGTTCCGAAGCGCCGCCCGCCGCCATGGAAAACGGGGAACAGGTGTTCGATCTCCAGCAGATGCTGCGGGAAGCCCACGATACTGTGGCCGTGAGCGCCGAAAACAAGAATGTGGCCCTCTCCTGGTTCATGCCGCCCTATCTGCCTCAGCGGTACGAGGGCGACGGCACGCGGCTGTCGCAGGTCTTGCGCATGCTGCTCGAAAGCTCCGTGCGGGCCACCGGCCGTGGGGCGGTGCAACTGGCCGTGCGGCGGGTGCCGGAGAGCGTCGACCCCGGCCATCTGCTGTTCACCGTCACCGATACGGGCGACGGCGTGCCCCCGGCGGAACGCAGTTCGCTGGCCCTGGCCCGGGCCTGGGAGCTGGCCGGAGCGCACAAGGGTTTCCTCGGCGTGGAAAGCGGTCCCCAGGGAGCGTCCGTTTCCTTCACCGTGCATCTGGGAGTCCATCAGGGCGACGTGGGCGTGGAATCCGCCGCCGCGCCTGTGGAACAGGCGGCCGCCCGGAGCATCATCGTCGCCGACGACAGCCCGAGCAACCGGCAGTTGCTGGCGTTTTTCCTGGAAGGTCTGCCGTATCAGGTGCGGGAAGCCCGTACCGCCGAGGACGCGGCCGGGCTGTTCAGGGAGGCTCCGGCGGCGTTGCTGGTGTTCGACGGCGACATGTTCGCCGATCAGACCTTGTCCGCCGTGGCCCGCATTCGGGCATTCGAGCGCGAACAGGGGCTTTCTCCGGCCTGCATGCTGGCCCTGACGGAGGATGATTCCCGTTGGGACGCGCTGCACGAGGCCGGTTTCACGCACGCATTGACCAAACCGGTCACCCGGTCGGGGTTGCGCAAGACCGTGCTGGAATTGCTGCCTCCGGCGGCGGAACCCGCCGCGCCGCGCACCCCCGCCGGACTCGATGCGGCGGCGATGCCGCCGCTGAGCATGGAGCCCCCGGCTCCCGCGCCGCGCGACGAGGATGCCGCGATTATCGACACCGGGCTGCCCCTGCCCCCGGTTGCCGCGGAACATGGCCGCCTGGCGGATCAACCGTTGCGGATGACGCCACAGGCCGCCCCCTCCGTTCCGTCCATGCCCTCCGCGCCGTCTGTTCCGACGCGGCCGGAAGAACCTGTTTCCGCGTCCGCGCCGGACGTGTCGTCGCCCGAGGCGGCTTCCGTGTCGCCCGCGTCGCCCGAGGCGGCTCCCACGCCGTCCGCGCCGCCTGTACCGCCCGCGCCGCCCGTGGAACCTCCGCTGCGCATGAACCCGCCGGACACGGCGTCTTCACAGCCGGATGCCATGGAAGATCTGTTGACGGATCTGTTCGGACCGGAGACGCCCCGCGCGCCGTCGGCGCGTTCGGCGCAGAGCCCGTCCGCGCCTTTCCCGGCGGAGGAACCGTTGCGCATGACGCCTCCGGAGCGGGCGGCGGAATGGGCGGGCGATTCCATGCCGCTCCCCAGAATTGCGCCGTCGCCCGTCTCCGCGTCGGCCGCGCCCCGTCTTGCGCCGTCCGCCGAAACCTTCGAGCCGTTGCGCTTCGGTCCTTCCGAAGAAAGTCTTCTTCCCACGCCCGTCGAGCCCGCCCCGGAGAGCGTCCGGCACGATGCCGCCCCCGGCTTCCGGAATGCGCGGAGCGGCCCCGCCCTTGCGCCCGACGCCGGGGAATGGGTGGGCGAGCCCATGCCTGTGGGGAGTCCCGCGTCCCGTCCGTCGGCGCGTCCGGCGCGGGTGATGCCTTCCCCCGTGTCCCCCGAGCCGGGGGAAGGGCGGGCGGAATGGGTGGGCGACCCCGTGCCCGTTCCCGGAGCGACGCCGAGGGCCGTGGCGGGAGCGCGGAACATGCCGTCCGCCCGTCCGCGATTCCCGGCCTCCGCCGCGCCGCGTCCGGCCGCCGAAGCGGAACAAGAACCGCCGTTTGTTCCCCTGACTCTGGAACCGTCGCCACGGGAACCTGTCCGTCGGGTTTCCGGGCGGCAGGCGGGGGTCCGGGAATCGCCCGGACAGCCCGGGGATCGGCGTCCCCTGTTCCCGGCCGCCGCGCCCCGTCCCCAGCCCGCGCCCGTGACCGCGCCCGTGACGCAACGGCCTTCCGAGCGGATGACCCCGCCCGCGACGCGGCGGGAGAGCGCGTTCGCGCCGTCGGCCCCGGCGTCCTCCGCCCGCGCCCCGTCGCCGTCGTCCGGCACTGTTTCCGGGCCTCCCCCGGTTTCCCCGTCGACGGAAGCCGCCGCGTCGGGCACGCCGTCGCCCATCGCCGGGCTGCTGGTGGCGCTGGACGCGGCCATGTTTGACGCCCGTACCGCGTTTGCCCAGGGAGATCCCCAGAGCGTGCAGGCGGCCGCCGACCGCATAGCTTCCCAGGCCGACGGCTGCGGTCTGCGCGTATTGGCCCGCATGGCCCGCTGTGTGGAGGGCGCGGCCAGGGCGCGGGATCGCGACGCCCTGACCTATCTGCTGCCGGAGCTGGAAACAGCGGTGGAGCGAAACCGCATCGCCCTGATGCCCAAGAAGTAAGATGAAACTGTTTCTTTGCCTTGTCGTCGTGATCGTCGCGGTCGCATTCCGGCTGTTCGGGACAACCCCCCAACTGCGCGGCCTGCATGATGATATTTTCGTCTCCAACGCCCGCCCGGCGCTGGCGGTGGAACCGGGAGCGGGTCTGCGGCTGGTGGAGGACGGCTGGTGCGACGTGCAACCGGATTCGCGGGTGACCACGCCCGGAGGCGCGCGCGTCTGGTACGCGCTGTATGCCGGAGACGCGCCGGAGCGCCGTCTGCTGGTGTTGCTGACCGAGGCGGACAACGGATGGCGCTGGCCGCACGGCCTGCCGGGCGAGCATCATGTCTGGGCGCGCCGCGTCAAGCACGAGATCAACGGGCTTATGGCGCATCAGGGCGCGTATGTGCTGGCCCCGGCCGACGATCCCTGGGCATATCGGGATAGCGGGCCGTGGGCGTCCGGCAGTTTCACGCAACGCTACGTCATGTTGACGCAGTTCAACAGGGTCAAGCTTGTGGTCGAGTACCGCGAACCTGTGCGCCCGACAGCCGCGGGCATCCCGCCGCTGGAGGATGTGGATGCCCTGGTGGGCCTCAAGGAGCGCGCCGACGCCGCATTTCGCCTGTTGCGGCGCGACGGCGGCGACGTCGTGCCCGAGGTGACGTCCCGCCCGGAAAAAGCGCCCGCGGAGCTGTCCCGCCGGGCGTTGGCCCGCTGGCTGGGGGGCATGCAGCGCGAGGGGCGTCTGGAGTGAGGATATTCCGCTTCCGATACAACTGTAAAAGAAGCTGACACCAATGCTTGTCACATCCGCTGACGGCTCCGCCGAAGGCGGATTTTTTGTTCCGCGATTTCTCCCTGTTGCGTGCGCCCCGCGCGGCGATGTTTCTGGCACGGGACTTGCTGAATGAGGCGCCATCATTCTACAGGATCAGGGAGGAGACGTATGAGTTTCGGAAGAGATGTCTATCAGTTCCTGCTCGCGGGCTCGCAGGCCTACGCCAGGTGGGATTTGGAGGTATCCACCTCCATCATCAAAAACCGCAAAAAGGTGTTGCTGCTGCTGGCGCTGGCCCTGCCCATCTTCGCCGCCTGTTTTGCCGAAGCCTACGAGGCTCACGAAATGCTGGGCGGCAAGAGCGCGTATGCGCCCGCCTTCTACACGACGACCATCTTTCTGGCGTCCATCGCCGTGGGGCTGGCCGCGGGACTGATCACCGGCTGCATCGGAGCCGGCGGGGGCTTCATCATCACGCCCGCGCTCATGGCCGCCGGGGTCAAGGGCATTCTGGCCGTGGGCACGGATCTGTTCCATATTTTCGCCAAGGCCATCATGGGCACCACGGTGCACAAAAAACTCGGCAACGTGTCGGTCAAGCTGGCCATCGCGTTTCTGGTGGGGTCCGGGGCGGGCACGTTCGTCGGCGGGGCCATCAACAAGGGGCTGTACAACTCCGACCCTCTGCTGTCCGAACTGTTCATCAGCTCCATCTACGCCGTGCTGCTGGGATTTCTGGGATTCTACGCGCTGTTCGACTTCCTGAAAGCCCGCAAGGGCGGCAGCGGCGGCGACGCGCACGGCGGCGCCGTCGGCGCCACGGCGTTGTCCGTCAGGTTGCAGGGGCTGAACGTGCCGCCCATGATTTCCTTTGACGAAGACCTTGTGCCCGGCGGCCGTCGCATCTCCGGCTGGATCGTGGCCGCGGGCGGCGCCGTGGTGGGCATGCTGGCCGCCATCATGGGCGTGGGCGGCGGTTTCGTGACCTTCCCCATGTTCGTGTACATTTTCGGCGTGTCTTCCATGACCACCGTGGGCACGGACATCCTGCAGATCATTTTCACCGCCGGTCTGGCTTCCATCGGCCAGTACGCCATCTACGGGTATGTGTTCTACACCCTGGCCATCGGCATGCTCCTGGGCTCCCTGCTGGGCATCCAGATCGGCGCGCTGACCACCAAGGTGGTCAAGGGCGTGCACATCCGGGGATTTTACGCCGTTTCAATCATCGCCGGTTTCATCAACCGCGCGGCCACGCTTCCCAAAAAGCTGGTGGAGCTGGAGGTCGTCAACCTTTCCCCCGGCCTGGTCAACGGCATCGAATACGTCGGCAACATCGTGTTCTGGGTCGTTGTGGCGTTCTTCGGCCTGTGGGTGTTCGGCAAGTTTTTTGCAAACCTCGGCAAGCTGAGAGCGGAGGGCTAATATGCTGATCCATCACAAACCGTCATTCATTCGGGGCATCCTGCTCCTGGGGTCCTTCCTTGTCCTGTTCGCCATCATCCTTTCGCCGGTGTTCAAGGATGAAAACGGCAAATCGACCACCGGCCTGCACTATGCGGACTCGCTGTTCAACAGCCTGTCCAAGGGGTCTTCTTACTTCATTCCCACCGTGCGCCAACAGGTGGAGGCGCTGAACGGCAAGGAGGTCGCCGTCACCGTGACGCTGAAAAAGGCTGACCGCGTCGCTCTGGCAGTGGAGGCGCTGAAGCTGGCCGGGGCCGAAGCCGCCGCTGACGGCGACAAAATCACCTACAGAGGCGATCTCGGCAAAATCCTGGGAGCGGCCGTGAACGTGGGCGATTACCTGTACCACAACAACGCCGAAGCGGTGCGGAAAGAATACAATGCGCCCGCTCTGGCCGTCAGCGCGGCCTGGTGGCATGTTCTGACGCCGAGCATCAAGGAGCTTCAGAAGCAGCGCCTGATCGCCGAGGCCGGAGTGGTGGACCAGGTCATCCGCCGCGCCATCGAACCGGGCAACAACTTCTACAGCGTGCCGCCCAGCAAGGTTTCGGATCACCTGCTCATCATGACCGCATTGCTGGTCTTCTACGTGATCTATACGCTGTGGTACGGCTTCGCCATCTTCGAGCTGTTCGACGGCATTGGTCTGACCATGACGAAATCCAAGATGAAGCAGGAAGCCTAAAGCATTTTCAGGTTGAAATGCGCTCTTGGGGGCTGCTCGCCCCCAAACCCCTCGGCAGGGGAATGATTCCCCTGCACCCCCAATGGCTGGCCGGCGCAAAGCGCCGACCGGCAAAATGGAGGGTCCGGGGGCATCATGCCCCCGGCGGGGTGTGGGGCGGAGCCCCACATCTTTTGGATCATTTCAACCGTGAACTGCTCTAGTACACAGAAATTTTATATATTTCAGCATGCTGGAGTGTTTTCGCTTTCATGCCGCCACCTGCGCGCAGGCCCCCGGTCTTCGGGGGCCTTGCTGTTTCCGGAACGCGCGCCATGCCGTGTTTCCAACGCGGCACGGCCGTCGGCGGGGGCGCGCGGCGTGCGCCGCTGTGGGGGGATGCCCGTCAGGAGAGACCGGCATCCCGCTTTCCGCCCGATGCGTGGGCGAAGCGTCAGGAAGCGGAACCTTTCCTGTGCAACATGACGGCGCGATAAAAGAACAGGCCCGCCAGAATCGCCAGCGGCAGCATGATCACAAACATGAGCGTCCAGCTGAACGATACCTCCAGTTCGGACAGCCAGGTCAGCAACCTGTCGAGAACATACAAAACAACGACGACGATAACGCCCGCCAGCAGCGGGTGGTACCAGAAATAGCGAAAACCGCGGGTGCGGAGCATGTGGTAGGCCCACAGGCAGCCGATGCCTATAAGAAAGCCGATCAACGCCCAGACCATATGTGAAGTGATCATTCTTTGTATCCTCCCTGGATGGAGATAGATAAATGCCGGACTCGTTGCGGGGTATTGCCGCGTCTGTCGGAACACGCGGGCGCAACGACGCCGGGACACGCGGGGGGGCGGCCCACGGCGGATCGGAGCGCGTTGCGCCCACGACGCAGTGCAGCATATAGAAACACACTCCGCGGGAATAATCCACAGAAAAGCTGTTTTTGTTGGAGAAAAAGGCAAAGAGAGAGGGAAACGCGGCACTGTCACGGCGTTTCGGAACAGGCGTCGCCGAAAACCGGCGGACCGGAAAACAAAAAACGGCCGCGGCTCCTGAAGGAGGACACGCGGCCGGAGAAGGGCGGAGAAAAGGCTATTCGAAACGGCTTGCCCCGGTGATGACAACCATGTCCGTGGGAACGTCGTCGTACATGCCGTCGGATTTGGTTTTCAATTTGGCGATGGCGTCCACGGTGTCCATGCCGTCGATGACTTTGCCGAAGACGCAGTATCCCCAGCCCTGCTGCGTGGGTTCCGTATGGTTGAGAAAGGCGTTGTCCACCAGATTGATGAAAAATTGGGCCGAGGCGCTGTGCGGGTCCATGGTGCGGGCCATGGCGATGGCGCCGCGTTCGTTTTTCAGGCCGTTGTCGGCTTCGTTTTTGACCGGGGGCCGGGTGGGTTTTTCATTCATGCGCACGCCCAGGCCGCCGCCCTGAATCATGAAGTCCTTGATGACCCGGTGGAAGATGGTGTTGGTATAAAAGCCGTCATCCACGTATTGCAGAAAGTTGGCGACGGTTTCCGGGGCCTTGTCGGGGAACAGTTCGATCAGAATGTCGCCGGAAGAGGTTTCCAGCAGCACCGTGGGATTCTTGTCCATGGGATTCTCCTTGTATGGGCGGGACGCGCCGTTGCGCGCCCGATGTCGCCGGCGCACGCCGAGGGTGTTGTTGGATAGCACAAGCCGACACGATGATCAAAGGCTATCGTGGTCAGGCGCGGGGCAATCGCACGAACGAAGATACGCTATTGAAAACAGTGGCGATGCATACGTTGGTCGTTACAAGGTTTTTTCGTTATTTCAAAGAGTTCTACGCTTCATGCGATTGTCCTGTGGTCAGGCGGTTTCGCTCCGGGCGTCCGGCACGGCGGCGGGACGGCGCGCAACCCGGCGGGGCCGTTCCGGCGGGCATTTCCCGCGCGGCACGGCGTCCGCGGCACAGGCGGATCAGGCGGCGCGTTCTTCCGTTGCGGCTATCTCCCGAAAGGGCACTTGGGGAAGGCGCAGCTTTTGCATTCCATGCACAGACCGCCGTGCCCCAGACGAGCCAGATCCCGCCGGGTCAGGGGCACGTCCGCCAGCAGCCGGGGAAGCAGGAGATCCAGCGCCGTGGTTTTGAAGAACAGGGCGCAGGCGGGCACGCCGAGCACCTGCGCGCCGCCGATACGTCCGACAAGGGTCATGGCGCCGGGCAGCACGGGCAGGCCGTGGAGCATGTCCCTGAGCCCCGCGTCCAGCAGGGCCTTGCGGGTCACATCGTCGGGGTCCACGGACAACCCGGCCGTGGTGACGATCAGATCCGCTCCGGCGTCCAGGAGTTCCCGCACTCCGGCGGTGATGTGTTCCGTCTCATCGGGAGCGAGGCGCGTGCCCACAACCTCGCAGTGCAGTTGCCGGGCCTTTTGGGTGATGATCGGCGCGAATCTGTCCTGGATGAGCCCCTGAAAGACCTCGGTCCCCGTGACCAGAATGCCGACCCTGGCTTGGCGCATGGGCAGGACGGAGAACAGCGGACCGTCGTCCAGCAGACGCATGGCCTTCAGAAAATCCGCGCGGGACAGGAACAGGGGGATGGCCCGGCTTCCGGCCAGACGCGCGCCCTTGCGGACCACGGTCATGGTGTGCCGGGTGGCGCACATGACGTCGGGCGCCAGGTTGAAGCGCTCCAGGCGGTCCACGTCCACGCGCAGCAGACCGTCGCGCGTGGCGGCGAAATTGACCTTGCCCTCGCGGGGCGCGCCTTCGGGCGCAACGCCGTCGCCGGGCATGCGTTCGGCAAACGCCTCCGCCGCCGCGTCTTCATGCAGCCAGTCGGGGTTCGCCTCCGTCGCTTCCCGAGTGTACACGCGGTAGCGGCCCATCTGTTGCAGGCGGCAGACGTCTCCGGCGCTGATTTCCTGTCCGGCGCGGAATGCGGCGGCTTTTTCCTCGCCGGGAATGATGCGGGTCATGTCGTGCAGGGCGTGCTGCCCCACGGCCTGTTCCACAGGCACGGGCTCCGGCGCGGGGCGCGCGGCGTCTGCGGCGGCGAAGGCCAGACCGGGGCCGACCTCGTAGGGCGATTCGCCCTGGCAGGAGCGGCAGATGCCCCCGAAGACCGAGGGATACCAGTCCCCGCACAGCGGGCAGCGGATCACCTCGCCTTTGCCCTTGCGCCCCAGCACGGCGGCCCGTATGCGGATGGGGCGCATGCTGAGGATAGCGGCGCCGGCATCGCGGATTTCCTGTTGCAGGCGTTCCGAATCCTGTTCGGTCTTGGTTTTTTCCTTGAGGAACCAGGCCCGGATTTCCGGCCAGGGGGTCAGCTTGTCCACGTCGAGGCGCACCCGCACGCCTTCGCCGGTGTGCTTGTTGAACAGGCTCAGGGCGTAGATGCCGAAGTTGCGGATGCGCAGCCAACCGTTGCCCACCGTGCAGGGCGTCAGAAGCTGCACCGCGTCGGGCAGGCACTGCACCGTTTCGCTGACGGCGTCGTACAGGATGCCTTCGGGCAGGGCGCGGCGGGCCGTCTCCACCATGTATCCGCCGATGATCACCCCCGGTGCGGGGTAGCCGTGGAATTTGCGGACTTCTTCCATGAATTGGTCGTGCGTCCAGGGGCCTATGGTCATAACAAACCTCCTTGCTTCCGGGGGGCGTTTCGGTGTGCTCGTCCGCGCGATCAGCGACGGAGGATGCCGGACGGCACGGCATCGGCACGCGGCCGCCGGTCGGTCGAGCGGCATGCCGCGCGGAGGGGGGAAACAGTATGCGCATCGCCGCTTCGGCGCGGTGTCGCGCGTGCAGGGGAATACCGGTCAGACTCCGCTCGGAGCGATTCGGAAACAGGGTGTCGCGCGCGTACAGGGGAATACTGTCGCGGAAATACTCTCGTCGTGTTCATATAGGGCATCCCCGGTCTGATGACAATGCCCGCTCCGAGGTATACATTCCCCCCATGACCGAGCTCTCTTTTCCCGAACGGGTGCGCGCTCTGCGCGCGGCCCTTCTTGACTGGTTTTCCACGCACAAGCGTCCCCTGCCCTGGCGGACGGACTATACGCCCTATGCCGTCTGGATTTCGGAGATCATGTTGCAGCAGACGCAGATGGAGCGCGGCGTCGCCTATTTCAACCGCTGGATGGAGCGTTTTCCCGACGTGGCCGCTGTGGCCGCCGCGCCGGAAGAAGAAGTGCTGCGTTTGTGGGAGGGATTGGGCTACTACTCCAGGGCCCGTCATCTGCACAAGGCCGCCCGGCAGATCATGGAGCGCCACGGGGGCGTGTTTCCCTCGGACCCGGCGCGCCTCCGCGAATTGCCGGGCGTGGGGCCGTATACGGCGGGCGCTGTCGCCAGCATCGCCTTCGGGCACGATCTGCCCTGCGTGGACGCCAATGTGGAGCGGGTCCTCGCCCGGGTGTTCGACATTGACTCTCCGGTCAGGCAGGAGCCTGCGGCCGGACGCATCCGCGCTCTGGCCCTGGATCTGGTGCCGCCGGGGCGCGCCCGCGATCATAACCAGGCCATGATGGAGTTGGGCGCGCTGGTCTGCCGCAAAAAACCCCTGTGCGATCAGTGCCCGTTGGCCTCGCTGTGCGAAAGCCGCCGTCTGGGCATCGTGCGGGAACGTCCGGTGCCCGGAAGGAAAGCGACCATCACCCCGTTGCTGGTGGCGACCGGGGTCTTGCGCCAGAGGGGACGCATCTTTGTGCAGAAGCGTCCGGAGCGGGGCGTGTGGGCCGGGCTGTGGGAGTTTCCCGGCGGCCGCGTGGAGGAAGGGGAAACGCCCGAACAGGCCGTGGTGCGGGAGTTCATGGAAGAGACGGGATTCGCCGTGCGCGTGGCCGAAAACCTGGGCGTCATCCGTCACGGATACACTACCTACCGGATCACCCTGCATTGTTTCGGCCTGGAATTGGCGGGCGGGCTTGCGCCGCGTCCCGATCCGCCGGTGCTCGCCGCGGCCGACGAATACAGGTGGGCGGAGCTCAGGGAGCTGGATGCCCTGGCCATGCCCGCCGCGCACCGCAAGCTGGCCGATCGTCTGGAACGCTAGTGCTGTATAACTTTTAAATTTTCGGATAAAGGCTTTTCAGTTTTATCCT
>CASQEL010000012.1 GCA_949427775.1 uncultured Desulfovibrionaceae bacterium | reverse complement strand
CGTCACCATCATGGACGCCATCAAGGAACAGCTCCGGGAAGTGTTTCATACGAAAAACAGGCTGACCATGCCCATGTCGGGCACCGGTTCGGCGGGTATGGAAACCTGCTTCGTCAACCTGGTGGAACACGGCGACAAGGTGCTGGTGCTCACCAACGGCGTGTTCGGCAAACGCATGCAGGATGTGGCCGGACGTCTGGGCGCGCAGGTGGACGCTCTGGAAATTCCCTGGGGCGAACCTGTGCTGCCGGAACAGGTCAGGGAAAAACTTGCGGGCGGCAAGTACGACATCGTGTCCATCGTGCATGCCGAAACCTCCACCGGCGTCTGTTCCCCGGTGGAAGCCATCGGCAAGCTGGTCCGCGAACATGGGGCGCTGTATATTGTGGACTGCGTGACCAGTCTCGGCGGCATTCCGGTCGATATCGACGCCTGGCAGGCCGACGCCGTGTATTCCGGCACTCAGAAGTGCCTGTCCTGCCCGCCCGGCCTTTCGCCCATCAGTTTTTCCGAACGCGCCATGGGCAAGTTGAAGGCCCGCAAGACCAAGGTTCCCAACTGGTACCTGGATCTCTCGCTCATCGCCAGTTACTGGGAAGGCACGACCCGCACCTATCACCACACCGCGCCGGTGAATATGGAGTATGCTCTTTACGCCGCGCTGCGTGAAATTCTGAAAGAGGGGCAGGAAAACGTCTTTGCCCGCCATCAGGCCGCGCACAAGCAATTGGTGGAAGGACTGGCCGGGCTGGGCATGGATATGCTGGTAGCCCCGGAATATCGTTTGCCCATGCTCAACGCCGTCAAAATTCCCGCCGGCGTGGACGAAGCCGCCATCCGCGCCCGTCTGCTCAAGGAGCATGACATTGAAATCGGTTCCGGCCTCGGACCGCTGGCCGGAAAGATCTGGCGCATCGGCGTCATGGGCCATACCGCCCGCCCGGAAAATGTCCGGCGCCTGCTGGACACGTTGAAAAAAGTTTTGTAGGTCCGGCGGAGCGTCTCCGCTCCATACGGAAAACGGACTCTTCGTCATGCCGGAACCTGCCGGAGCGGCGGCATCGCCCCGCTCCGGCATTGTGTTTGCGGGGCGCGGAATTGTCGGAAAAAACGGAAAAAAAACTTGACCTGTACAGCGCGTGGAGGTATGTATCCGTCTGCCCGAACAGTCGGGTGTATCCCTGGACGGCAGGGAAGGACAGGTTGAGCCTGTTCTGCTGTGTTCGGAATTTCCCGCGTCCGCACGACGCGGCGGAACCGAAATTGACATTTGCAGGCGTTGCCAAATGCCGAGTTAATGTCGCGCCGTTCCAGCCCTATTATGGACTCCTCACCATCCGGTGATCCCAGGGCTGTAAGGTAAAGGGGTGTTTCCCCTGTTTGGTGACCCTGCGGGACCACCTCTTCTGTCGGAAAACCGACGGAAAAGGCCTGGCCGACGCACGGGACGCATCACGATCGGTGATGAATGACAAGTTTGCGCCGGCAAGGCGACTCCTTATTTCATCCTCCGAATTTGCTGATGCGGCGCTGCTTCAAGCGCCAGTCCCCACGTCATGCCTGTGCCTGCAATGCCAAGGTGAGGTGAGGCCGTTCACGGCTTCACGGGCCAAGCTCCATTGGCCGAATTTGCGAAGGAACCCGCGCCGCACCCAACCCGCGCGGGATGTTCCAAAACGGAGTAGGCAACAATGACGACAGTTAGCAGCGATCGCATTCGGATCAAGCTCAAAGCCTACGATTACCGCATCCTTGACAAGGCTGTTGCGGAAATCGTCGATACGGCGCGTAACACGGGCGCTGGCGTGGCGGGCCCCATTCCCCTGCCCACCAATATACACAAGTATACCGTGAACCGCTCCGTGCATGTGGACAAAAAGTCCCGTGAGCAGTTTGAAATGCGTATCCACAAGCGTCTTATGGACATTCTTGAACCCACGCAGCAGACTGTTGACGCGCTGGGCAAGCTTTCGCTTCCCGCGGGCGTAGACGTGGAAATCAAGCTTTAGTGAGAGGCAATCATGGCTGAGAAAATGGGAATTCTGGGTCGCAAGCTGGGCATGACCCGCATCTTCGCCAGCGATGGTTCCGCTGTGGCCGTTACCGTGATCAAGGCGGGGCCCTGCCCGATCACGCAGGTGAAGACCTCCGAGAAGGACGGCTACAACGCTCTCCAGATCGCTCTTGATGAGGCCAAGGAAAAGCACGTCAGCAAGGCCATGCGGGGGCATTTCGCCAAGGCGGGCAAAGGGCTTTTCCGTACGGTGCGTGAACTTCGCCTGGAAGAAGCCGCCACTCTTGAGGTGGGCAACGAACTGACAGTGGAACTGTTCGCCGCCGGCGACAAAATCAAGGTCACCGGCACCAGCATCGGTAAAGGATACCAGGGCCGCATGCGCCGTTGGAACTTTGCGGGCAGCAAAGACACCCACGGTTGCGAAAAAGTGCACCGCAACAACGGTTCGGTAGGTAACAACACCTTTCCGGGCCGTGTGTTCAAGGGCAGAAAAATGGCGGGCCATTGGGGCAACGAAACCGTGACCGAGCTGGGGCTCGAGATCGTGGACGTGCGTCCCGAAGACAACGTCATACTTGTGAAAGGCTCCGTGCCCGGTCCCAAAAACGGCCTGGTCATGGTCCGCAAGCAGTAGAGGATACCACAATGGCTGTTGTGAAAATATACGACCAGGACAAGAAGGAAGCCGGGGAAGTGACGCTGGCCTCCGACGTGTTCGAAGTTGAGGTGAGGCCTGAAATCCTCAACCTCGTGGTGCGTGCGCAGCTTGCGGCCAAACGGGCGGGTACCCATGCCGTCAAAACCCGGGCCTTCGTGTCCGGCGGCGGGGTCAAACCCTGGAAGCAGAAAGGCACGGGCCGCGCCCGTTCCGGTTCCAACCGCTCCCCCGTATGGCGGGGCGGCGCCATCGTGTTCGGCCCCGCGCCGCGCGATTACAGCTTCAAGGTAAACAGCAAGGTGCGGGCTCTGGCGCTGAAAATGGCCCTGTCCTCGCGTCTGGCCGACAATACGCTGATGGTGGTCAAGGGCATTGAACTGCCCGAAGCCAAGACAAAGCTCTTCGCCAAGGTGGCCGGCACTCTGGGCCTGGAAAAAGCCCTGATCATCGCCCCGGAAGAGAATGCCACGCTCACGCTTTCGTCCCGCAACATTCCCGGCATCACGCTGACCACGCCCGAGCGTCTCAGCGTGTACGAAATCCTCAGGCACAAGCAGCTTGTGCTTTTGGAAGGCGCTGTGGAACCTGTGCAGGCGAGATTCCAGAAGTAGGGGGCTCACCATGGAATATACGCACGTTCTTTTGAAACCCCTGCTGACCGAAAAGACGACCCTTCTCAAGGAAGGGGCCAACCAGGTGACATTTTATGTGCACCCCAAGGCCAATAAAATCGAAATCAAGCAGGCTGTTGAAAAAGCCTTCAACGTCAAGGTGCAGACGGTCAACGTCGTCAGCAAGGCGCCTTCCGATCGGAAGCGTCAGGGCCGCGTCGTGGGCCGCATGTCCGGGTACAAGAAAGCCTATGTGACTCTTGCCCGGGGCGAAAAAATCGAGTTCTTCGAGGGAGTGTAGAAAATGGCTGTCCGCAAGCTGAAACCGACCTCGGCGGGGCGTCGCTTCCAGACGGTTTCCGACTTTGAGGAAATCACCCGGACGCGTCCCGAGAAGTCGCTCACCGAAGGTCTGAACAGGAAGGCCGGGCGCAACCATCATGGCCGCGTCACCAGTCGCCGTCGCGGCGGCGGCGTCAAGCGTCTGTACCGGATCATCGATTTCAAGCGCGACAAGGTAGGCATCAACGCCACGGTAGCGCACATCGAATACGATCCCAACCGTACGGCCCGCATCGCGTTGCTGCACTACGCCGATGGTGAAAAACGGTATATCATCGCGCCCGTGGGCATCAAGCAGGGCGATGTGATCGTCGCCGGCGAAGGCGCGGACATCAAGCCCGGCAACGCGCTGCAGATGTCCCGCATTCCCGTGGGCACGGTCATTCACAACATCGAACTCAATCCCGGCAAGGGCGGTCAGCTCTGCCGCGCCGCGGGCGCCTACGCCCAGCTGGTGGCCAAGGAAGGCAAATACGCCCTGCTGCGTCTGCCTTCGGGGGAAGTTCGCAAGGTGCTGGGGTCCTGCGTAGCCACCGTCGGCCAGGTGGGCAACGTCCACCACGAAGGCATTTCGCTGGGCAAGGCCGGTCGCAATCGCTGGCTGGGGCGTCGTCCCCAGGTCCGCGGCGTGGCCATGAACCCCATCGACCACCCCTTGGGCGGTGGTGAAGGCAGAAGCTCCGGCGGCCGCCATCCGGTGTCCCCGTGGGGCGTGCCCAGCAAGGGCTACAAGACCCGCGACAGGAAAAAGGCTTCTACCAAGCTCATCATCAAACGTCGCGGCCAGAAGTAGGAGTAGCTCATGCCGAGATCCCTGAAAAAAGGACCGTTCATCGACGGCCATCTCATGCGCAAGGTTGACGCGGCCGTGGCCAACGGCGACCGTCGCGTGGTGAAAACGTGGTCGCGCCGCTCCATGATCCTGCCGGAAATGGTGGGTCTGACCTTTGCGGTGCACAATGGCAAAAAATTCGTTCCGGTGTTTGTGACCGAAAACATGGTGGGCCATAAGCTGGGCGAGTTTTCGCCCACGCGGACCTTCCATGGTCATGCCGCCGATAAAAAGGCCAAAGCGGGCAAAAAGTAGGGTAACGTGATGGAATCTAAAGCTATCGCCAAATTCCAGCGTGTATCTCCGCGCAAGACCCGTCTCGTTGCGCGCAACGTGACGGGGATGGGCGTGGAAGAAGCGCTGAACGTGCTGCGCTTTACGCCTAACAAGCCTGCGGGTATCCTGCTTGGCGTGATGAAGTCGGCCCTGGCCAACGCTTCCCAGCTGGGCGGCGTGGATGTGGATGCCATGGTGGTGAAGGAAATCGTGGTCAACGAAGGCCCCGCATGGAAGCGCTTCATGCCGCGCGCTCAGGGGCGCGCCACCAAAATCAAAAAGCGCACCAGCCACATTACCGTCATACTCGCAGAAGGGCAGGATTAGGCTATGGGTCAAAAAGTACATCCGTTCGGATTCCGGCTTGGGTACAACAAGAACTGGCAGTCCCGCTGGTTCAGCAAGAAGGAATACCCTGCCTTTGTGTTCGAAGATAACAAGATCCGCACGTTCGTCAAAAAACTCCTGTATCATGCGGGGGTTTCCAAAATCGAAATCGAACGCGCGGGCGGCAAGGTGCGGTTGATTCTCTCTACCGCGCGTCCGGGCATCGTCATCGGGCGCAAGGGCGTGGAGATCGAAAAGCTGCGTGGAGATCTGCGCAAGAAGTTCGGGCGCGAGTTCTCCCTGGAAGTGAATGAAATCCGTCGCCCCGAAGTGGAAGCGCAGTTGGTGGCCGAAAATATCGCCATGCAACTGGAACGCCGGGTGGCCTTCCGTCGCGCCATGAAGCGCACGGTGGCCATGGCCCGCAAATTCGGCGGCGAAGGCATCAAGGTCACCTGCGCCGGTCGTTTGGCCGGAGCGGAAATCGCCCGTACCGAATGGTACCGCGATGGTCGGGTGCCCTTGCAGACCCTGCGTGCGGATATCGACTACGGTTTCGCGGAAGCGCGCACCACCTATGGCATCATCGGTGTCAAGGTGTGGATTTACAAGGGTGAAATCCTTGACAAAGAGGTGGAACAGTAATGCTTTCCCCGAAGAAAGTGAAATACCGCAAATGGCAGAAAGGCCGTTTGCGCGGCAAGGCTACCCGTGGGGCGAGCATTGCCTTCGGCGATGTGGGTCTCAAGGCGGTGGAACACGGCAAACTGTCCAACCAGCAGATTGAAGCCGCGCGTATCGCCATGATGCGGCATATCAAACGCGGCGGCAAGGTCTGGATTCGGGTTTTCCCCGATCATCCCGTGACCGCCAAGCCTCTGGAAACCCGTCAGGGTTCCGGCAAGGGGGCTCCGGTGGGCTGGTGCGCTCCGGTGAAGCCGGGCCGCGTGCTGTACGAGATCAAGGGCGTGTCCCTGGATCTCGCCAAGGAAGCGCTGACCCGCGCCGCGCACAAGTTGCCCATCAAAACCGTCATCGTGGTCAGGGAGGGCTTCTAACATGGCCGCCAAGAAAAAAGCCGCCGAAAGCGCCGGCGTTGCGGATCTGCGCGCCATGAGCGTGGAAGATCTGCGTGCGCAGCTTGTCAAGCAGCAGCAGGAAGTGTTCGATATGCGCTTCCGGCATGCCACGGCCCAGTTGGAAAAGACTTCCGAGCTGAAGAGCGCCAAGCTCCAGGTCGCCCGGATCATGACCATATTGAAGGAAAAGGAATAGGGGCTCAGCCATGTCCGAAGCTCTGGAAAAACGCAAGGGCAGAACGCTTACCGGCATTGTGGTGAGCGACAAGAGCGACAAGACCATCGTCGTGCGCGTGCAGACCCTGGTCAAACATCCGCTCTTCAAAAAATATGTCAGGCGCCGCAAGAAGTTCACGGCTCACGATCCCATGAACGAGTGCGGTATTGGTGATAAAGTGAAAATCGTGGAGTACCGTCCGTTGTCGCACAACAAGCGCTGGCACCTGGTCTCCATTATTGAAAAAGCCGTGTAGGGTGGAACCATGATCCAGGTAGAATCCACACTCCAGGTGGCGGATAATTCCGGCGCCAAGAAGGTTGCCTGCATCAAGGTGCTGGGCGGCTCCCATCGTCGTTACGCTTCCGTGGGCGACATCATCATGGTTTCCGTCAAGGAAGCCATGCCCCACAGCAAGGTGAAAAAGGGCGACGTGATGCAGGCCGTCATCGTGCGTACCCGCAAGGAAGTGCGCCGCGTTGACGGATCGTATATCAAGTTCGACGGCAACGCCGCCGTGTTGCTGACCAAGCAGGGCGAGCCGGTGGGCACGCGCATCTTCGGACCCGTGGCCCGCGAACTGCGTGCGCACAACTTCATGAAGATTGTTTCGCTCGCGCCCGAGGTCCTGTAGGAGATCGCCATGAAACAGTATCGCATCCGCAAAGACGACAAGGTGATGGTGATCACCGGCAAAGACGCGGGCAAGATCGGCAAGGTGCTCAAGATCCTCCGCAAGAAGGATCGGGTGCTGGTGGAGAAGGTCAATATGGTCAAGCGCCATATGCGGGCCAATCCCTATCGCCAGCAGCCGGCCGGCATCATGGAAAAGGAAATGCCCATCCATGTGTCCAACCTGATGGTGGTGTGCAACGCGTGCGCCAAGCCCACCAGAGTGGGTTACAAGTACACGGAAGACGGAAAGAAGGTCCGCTTCTGCAAGAAGTGCAACGAAGTCATGGAATAAGGTGCAGACGATGACACGCCTTGAAAAGATATATCGGGAGAAAGTGGTTCCGGTATTGCAGAAGGAATTTAATTATAAATCTCCCATGCAGCTTCCCGGAATCGAAAAGATCTCTCTGAACATCGGGCTTGGCGCTGCGAGCCAGAACAACAAGCTCATGGAAGAAGCCGTGGCCGAGTTGACCGCCATCGCCGGTCAGAAGGCCGTGGTGACTCGCGCCAAAAAGTCCATCGCCTCCTTCAAGCTGCGCGAGGGAATGCCCATCGGCGCCCGCGTGACTTTGCGCAAGGATCGCATGTGGGACTTTCTGGACAAACTGATGAACTTCGCGCTGCCGCGCGTGCGCGACTTCCGGGGCATCCAGGATCGCGGCTTTGACGGACGTGGCAACTTTACCCTGGGCATCAAGGAACACACCATCTTCCCCGAACTGGAAGTGGATCGTGTGGAAAATCCCAAGGGGATGAACATCACCATCGTGACCACGGCCGACACGGACAAGGAAGGCAAGTTCCTTCTTGATCAGCTCGGCATGCCGTTCAAGAAGTAGGAGTTAGGCTATGTCCCGTACCTCGTTGGAAGTAAAGGCCTCCCGCAAGGCCAAATTCTCGTCGCGGGCGTATAACCGCTGCCCCATCTGCGGTCGTGCGCGTGCTTATATGCGCAAGTTCGGTCTGTGCCGTATCTGCTTCCGCAATATGTCGCTGCGCGGCGAATTGCCGGGCGTGCGCAAGTCGAGCTGGTAATACCGGCATTATCGGAGCATATTTCCGAAAAACGGGAATATGCCCGGTCGCTCGCGTGAGCGAGCGCCTGCCCGCAATATTCCGGAAGCGAAACGGAACAGGCGGAGCGAATAAAACTCTTTGAGGAGCCTTTCGATGTTGACAGATCCTATTGCCGATATGCTGACGCGTATCCGCAACGCACATTTGGCCCTGCACAAGGAAGTGAATGTGCCGCGCTCGAAGATGAAGGAATCCATTGCCGCCATCCTCAAGCAGGAAGGTTACGTCGAAGACGTGGCCGTGGCAGACAGAAACATCACTATCACCCTGAAGTATCAGAAGGGCAAGGGGGCCATCGCCGGTCTCAAGCGCATCAGCACGCCCGGTCGCAGGGTGTATGTGGGATCGCATCAGATCCCCAAGGTTCAGAACGGCCTGGGCATCTGTATCCTGTCTACGTCCCACGGTGTTCTTGACGGAATGACGGCCCACGAAAAGAAAGTGGGCGGCGAACTTTTGTGCGAAATCTGGTAGGCGGTGTCCCATGTCGAGAATAGGTAGACTGCCCATCCCCGTGCCTTCCAATGTGGAAGTGAAAGTCGGGGAGCATGTTGTGGAAGTGAAGGGTCCGAAAGGATCGCTGCAGACGCCGGTGTGTGCCTGCCTCACATATGAAGTCGCCGACGGCAAGGTGACCCTCACCCGCCAGGACGAAACGCGCCGGACCCGTGCCCAGCACGGCCTGCGGCGGACGCTTCTGGCCAACTGCATCGACGGTGTGACCAAAGGTTTTTCCAAAACCCTGGAAGTCAACGGCGTCGGTTACAAGGTGGCCGTCAAGGGCAATATCGTGGAGCTGTCCGTGGGATTCTCCCACCCGGTTCTGGTGGAACTGCCCGACGGCATCAAGGCCGCCGTGGATGGTCAGAAGCTGACTCTCTCCGGTATGGACAAGGAACTGGTGGGCGAAACCGCCGCCAGGATCCGTCGCATCCGCAAGCCCGAACCGTACAAGGGCAAGGGCATCAAGTACGAAACCGAGACGATCCGCCGCAAGGTCGGCAAGTCCGGCGGTAAGAAATAGGCAGGTGTGAGACCATGAAATTTTCCAAGAACGAAGCCAGACAGCGCCGCAAGGTACGTATCCGCAAGAAGGTCAACGGCACGCCCGAGCGTCCGCGTCTTGTGGTATACCGGTCCAACCTGCACTTGTATGTTCAGATAGTGGACGACGGCACGGGCAAAACTCTGGCGGCCGCTTCCACTCTGGCGTTGGGCAAAACCCAGCCCGGCGCGCACTGCAACAAAAGCGGCGCGGAAATGGTCGGCAAGGAAATCGCCCGCCTGGCGAAGGAAAAGAATATCAGTCGGGTTGTGTTCGATCGCAACGGTTATCTCTATCACGGGCGTATCAAGGCGGTAGCCGACGGCGCGCGTGAAGGCGGCCTGGAGTTCTAATATGCGGCAGGAAACTATGGAACAGCAGAACGAATTCGGCGAAATCGAGAAGATCGTTTCCCTGAACCGTGTGGCCAAGGTCGTCAAGGGCGGTCGCCGTTTCAGCTTCAGCGCGCTGGTTGTCGTGGGCGACGGCAAGGGCGGCGTGGGCTTCGGTCTGGGCAAGGCTCAGGAAGTGCCCGAGGCGCTGCGCAAGGCGACGGAACGCGCGCGCAAGAACCGCGTGCGCATCGCGCTGGTGGATGGCACATTGCCCTATGAGGTGCTGGGACAGTTCGGCGCGGGCAGCGTCATGCTCAAACCCGCTTCCAAGGGTACCGGCATCATCGCCGGCGGCGCCGTGCGCGCCGTCATGGAAGCTGTGGGCGTGACCGACGTGCTGGCCAAGGCCATCGGCACCAATAATCCGCATAACGTGCTTCGCGCCACCATGGAAGGTCTGACCTCTCTGCGCAGCGCCGAGCAGGTTTCCGAGCTGCGCGGCAAGAAGCTGGAAGCCCCGAGGAAGTAGAGCCATGTCTGAAATCAAGGTCAAACTGATGCGCAGTCGTATCGGGTGCACTCCGGCGCAGATCAGGACGCTGGACGCCCTTGGGCTGACGTACCGCGAAAAGGTCAAGACGTTCAAGGACACGCCCGCCATCCGGGGCATGATCAGGAAAGTTGTGCATCTGGTGGCTGTCGTCGACTAGTCCCCGGGAGGAATATGCTATGCAATTGCATGATTTGTATCCGTTCCCTGAGGAACGTAAAGAACGCCGCCGTGTGGGGCGCGGGTCGGGTTCCGGCCTGGGATGCACCTCCGGCAAAGGCAATAAAGGCCAAAACGCGCGTGCCGGCGGGGGTGTGCGTCCCGGTTTTGAGGGCGGTCAGATGCCCCTGCAGCGTCGTCTCCCCAAGCACGGGTTCAAAAACTTTCGCTTCAAGACGACCTATGCGGTGATCAATCTGGATCGCCTCCTGGCCGCTTTTGAAGGCAAGAGCGTCATCACGCTGGATGATATCTACGAGCGCGGCCTGGCTGACCTCGGTTGTGCCGTCAAGGTGCTCTCTCGTGGTGATGTGACCGCCGCCGTCACGGTGGAGGCCCACAAGTTCAGCGCCGCCGCCGCGGAAAAAATCCGCAAGGCCGGCGGCGAAGCCAAGGAACTGGAAGCCGCCCCTCAGGGCGAGTAATGTATGTGTGTTCGGTGTGCCGGTTTTCCCGAGGAAGACCGGCACACTGGAATGTATCCATGTCGTCCCCGGCGGCGCGCCGGTCGGACGGGGGGAAGACGGCGAGAGTCCTCTCCGGAGTCTTTCCAGGCGTGTCGTGCCGTCTCCCGTAGCGGGGTGATCCCGGGGCATTCGTCCCGTCCCCCTCATACGGGAGTTTTCCGTACCTGCATGGCGGAAACAGCGGACGGGAGCACGCACGAACTGCTCTGCATTGCATTGTCATAATTACGTGCGCATCCCGTGCGCAGGATGCGCGTATACCATAAAGAGAACCACTGATGGCACTTGGAGCGGTAAACAACCTGGCGGGTCAGTCTGATCTTCTCAAGAAGCTCGGCTGGACGTTTCTGCTTTTGTGTTGCTACCGGGTCGGCGTGCATATTCCCGTTCCGGGAGTGAACACTCAGGCCCTGGCCAGCTATTTTCAGCAGATGTCCGACACGCTGTTCGGGCTGTTCGACATGTTTTCCGGAGGCGGATTGTCCAATGTTTCGGTCTTTGCCCTGGGAATCATGCCGTACATTTCGGCATCCATCATCATGCAGCTTCTGCAGGTGGTGAGTCCGGACATCAAGCGCATGGCCAAGGAAGAAGGGCAGGCCGGTCGCCGGAAAATCACGCAGTACACGCGGTATATGACCGTGCTGATTACAGTGATCCAGGGCTTCGGCATCGCCGTGGGGCTGGAGTCCATGCCCAGTCCGGCGCAATTGCCCATCGTTCTTGAGCCCGGCTGGACGTTCCGCATGATGACGGTGCTGACCTTCACGGCCGGCACGGTACTGATCATGTGGCTTGGCGAACAGATTACGGAGCGAGGCATCGGCAACGGCATCTCGTTGATCATCTTCTCCGGCATCGTCGTGGGGATTCCACGGGCCATTATCCAGTCGTATTCCCTGCTGACCACGGGAGCCATGAGCCTGTTCGTGGCCATCGCCATTGTGATTCTGATGGCGGCGGTGACGGTGGGGATTGTTTTTGTGGAACGCGCCCAGCGTCGTATTCCGGTGCACTACGCCAAGCGTCAGGTGGGGCGTAAAATGTACGGCGGCCAGAGCACGCATCTGCCGTTGCGGGTAAATACGGCCGGAGTCATTCCCCCCATCTTCGCTTCCAGCCTGCTGATGTTCCCGGCCACTATCGGCCAGTTTTCCAGCAACGAACTGGTGCAGCGCGCCACGGCATTTTTTGCGCCGCATACCATTTTGTACAATGCCGTCTTCGTGGCGCTGATTTTCTTCTTCTGTTACTTTTATACGGCCATCATTTTCGATCCCAAGGACATGGCCGAAAACCTGAAAAAGGCGGGCGGGTTCATCCCCGGCATCCGCCCCGGGGAAAAGACGCAGGAGTATATTGATACGGTGCTTTCGCGTCTGACGCTCAGCGGGGGCGTATACATCTCGCTGGTGTCCGTATTGCCCATGTTGCTTATTGCTAACTTTAACGTGCCGTTTTACTTCGGAGGCACCAGTCTGCTGATTCTTGTAGGCGTGGCTATGGACTTCAGGTCCCAGATCGAGTCGCACCTCATCTCGCATCAGTACGAGGGCCTCATGAGCAAGGTACGGATGAAGGGTCGGTCTTGAAGAAGTTTCGTGGCGCTTTTATCAAGAATGAGCGGGAAATCTCGCTGTTGCGGGAGGCCAACCGCATGGTTGCCAATATCCTTGACGCTATTGAGGATGTGGTGCGTCCCGGCGTGCCGACCATGCGCTTTGAGGAACTGGCGCGCGACATGTGCGCGCAGTACAAGGTCAAACCGGCATTCCTGGGCTATTGCGGATATCCGTTTGCCCTGTGTTGCTCGGTGAATGAAGAGGTGGTGCACGGATTTCCTTCCACGCGGCTGCTTCAGGAAGGGGATATCGTCAGTATTGATATGGGCGTCGTCTACGAAGGTTTCGTGGGCGATGCGGCACGCACCTTTGCGGTGGGAGAAGTCTCCGACGAGGCGAAAAGGCTCATGCGGGTCACGGAAGACGCTCTTTATGCGGGCATCGCCGAGGCGCATGCGGGCAATGACGTCTATGCCATCGGCGCCGCTGTGCAGCGTATGGTGGAGGCGGCGGGCTTCAACGTGGTGCGGCGTTTCGTGGGCCACGGCGTCGGCGCCAAAATGCACGAAAAGCCGGAAGTGCCCAACTTCAAACCCGCTATGCGCGGCCTGCCGTTGCAGAACGGGATGGTCATCGCCATTGAGCCCATGGTCACTGTGGGCACGTACGAAGTGGACATTCTGGAAGACAACTGGACAGCTGTGACCCGTGACCGCAAGCCGGCGGCGCATTATGAGCACAGCATCGCCATCACCCACGACGGTCCCCGGATTTTGAGCATTTCGGATCGAGGAAGGCCGGAACGTGCCTTGATGGTTGACAGAAGCAACAACAACGGATAAGTGTACCTGTTCCTGCCCGCTTATCGGGTAGCCAGATGCAACGTCCTGGAGTAAAGTTATGAAAGTCAGGCCTTCTGTGAAGAAAATATGCCCCAAATGCAAGGTCATCCGGCGTCGGGGCGTGCTCAGAGTTATCTGCGAAAACCCCCGGCACAAGCAGCGCCAGGGCTAGGGCAGGAGACATACTGTGGCGAGAATTGCAGGTGTTGAATTGCCGCGTGGCAAACGTGTTGATATTGCATTGACCTACATTTACGGCATCGGTCGTGCGACGTCCCTGAAGATTCTGGATACGACGGGCGTCAACTGGACGCGCAACATTGACGACCTCTCGGCTGACGAGATCAACGAAATCCGTAAGGAACTTGAGCAGAATTACAAGGTGGAGGGCGACCTGCGCCGCGAAGTTTCGAGCAATATCAAGCGCCTCATGGATATCGGCTGTTATCGTGGTCTGCGTCACCGTCGCGGTCTGCCCGTGCATGGACAGCGTACCCATACCAATGCGCGTACCCGCAAGGGGCCGCGCCGTGGCGCCGTGGGCAAGAAGAAGTAGCTGTACGGACCGTCATCGTCTCGGGCAGCGGCGGGCGTTTTAAGCGTGCCGTCGACTGGGCAACGGCGTCACCGCCAGGAGGGCGGCGAACCGCGCAACGCGCGTGTGGTCGCAAACGCGTTTGCGGCAAACGGGAGCAAGTGTCGTACAGGATGTGCGGCCAGGCACCGTCAGAGAAGGAAGTACCATGGCCAGAGCCAAGAGAGCAGTCAAGAAAAAGGAAAAGAAGAACATTCCTGTGGGGATTGCCCATATACAGGCGTCGTTCAATAATACGATTATCACTTTTACCGATACGCGCGGCAATGCGGTGAGCTGGGCCTCTTCCGGTCAGAGCGGCTTCAAGGGATCGCGCAAGTCGACGCCGTTTGCCGCCCAGGTCGCGGCGGAAGCTGCCGCCCGAAAGGCGCAGGAAAACGGCATGCGCACCGTGGGCGTGTACGTGAAAGGCCCCGGTTCCGGCCGTGAGGCCGCCATGCGCGCCATCAATGCCGTGGGATTCAAGGTCGCCTTCATCCGTGACGTGACCCCCATTCCCCACAATGGTTGCCGCCCGCCGAAACGGCGTCGCGTTTAGTGTATTTTCAGGCGATCCGTCGGCGCGTGTACCGCGCGGCGGAGCCTCTGAAGCATCCGAAGAGGAAGTATCATGGCTAAATATACTGAGGCCAAATGTCGCATGTGCCGCCGTGAAGGCACAAAGCTCTTTTTGAAGGGTGACCGTTGCTTTACGGACAAGTGCGCGTACGACCGTCGTCCTTATGCTCCCGGTCAGCACGGCCGCGCGCGCAAGAAGGTCAGCGAGTATGCCGTTCAGCTGCGCGAAAAACAGAAGGTGCGTCGGGTATATGGTATTCTGGAACGCCAGTTCCGCGGATACTTCGTCAAGGCCGACATGGCCAAGGGCGTGACCGGCGCGAATCTGCTGTCGTATCTGGAACGTCGTCTGGACAACGTGGTGTATCGTCTGGGTTTCGCCAACTCGCGCAATCAGGCGCGCCAGTTGGTGCGGCACGGCATTTTTACGCTCAATGGCCGCAAAGTCACCATTCCCTCGCTTCAAGTGCGGGTAGGCGACACTGTGGAAATTCCCGAAAAGAGTCGCAAGATTCCCGTGCTGGCTGAAGCTCAGGAAGTCATCGCCCGTCGTGGTTGCCCCACGTGGTTGGAAGTGGACGGCGCGGCGTTCAAGGGTACTGTCAAGGCGTTGCCGCAACGTGAAGACATTCAGTTCCCCATCAACGAGCATATGATCGTCGAATTGTACTCGAAATAAGCGGGGGCCGCTATGCTTATCAAACAAGGCGAACGGCTCATCAATACCCGAAACTGGTCGGAACTGGTCAAGCCCGAGCAGATTCTTCGGGAAAACGAAACTGCCGGCGACACGCATGGCAAGTTTATCTGCGAACCTCTGGAGCGCGGCTACGGCACGACCATCGGCAATGCCATGCGCAGGGTGCTTCTGTCGTCCCTGCAGGGCGCGGCCTTTGTCTCCGTCAAAATCAGCGGCGTGCAGCACGAATTCACTACTATTCATGGCGTGCTGGAAGACGTGACCGACGTCGTGCTCAATCTGAAACAGGTTCGCCTGCTGATGGATACGGAAGAACCGCAGCGTCTGACGCTTTCAGTGTCGCGCAAGGGAGCCGTGACGGCCGGAGATATCAAAACCAATCAGCATGTGACGGTTTTGAATCCCGATCTGCATATTGCGACGCTGACGGAAGATGTGACGCTGGACATGGAGCTTGAAGCGCGCATGGGCAAGGGCTATGTGCCCGCGGACATGCACGAAAATCTTTCCGACGAGATCGGTCTTATCCGGCTTGACGCAAGCTATTCGCCGGTGCGCAAGGTGGCGTATGCCATTGAGCAGGCCCGTGTCGGCCAGATGACCAACTACGACAGGCTTATTCTGGAAGTATGGACCGATGGTTCGGTCACGCCGGAAGATGCCATTGCCTACAGCGCGAAGATCATCAAAGACCAGATTTCCGTGTTCATCAATTTTGATGAGCGGATTTCGGGCGATGCGTCGTCGGGCAGCGCGGACTGCGGGGAATTGAACGAGAATCTCTTCAAGGGCATTGATGAGCTCGAACTCTCTGTGAGGGCTACCAACTGTCTGCGCAGCGCCAATATTTCTCTGGTGGGAGAATTGGTGCAACGTTCCGAGAATGAGATGCTCAAGACCAAGAACTTCGGACGCAAATCCTTGGACGAAATCAAGCGCGTGCTTTTGGATATGGGCCTTGATTTCGGGCTGAAGGTAGACAGTTTCGAAAAGAAATACCAGGAATGGAAGAGGAAGCAGCAAAATGAGGCATAGCAACTCCGGCAAAAAGCTGTCGCGGACGCCTTCGCACCGCAAGGCGTTGTTCCGCAATCTGGCCAAGGCGCTGCTCACCCATGGCAAGATTCGTACTACCGAGGTCAAGGCCAAGGAACTGCGCCGCGTCGTGGAACCCCTGATCACCCTGGCGTTGCGTAATGATTTGCATTCGCGCCGTCTGGCGTTCCGCTACCTGGGCAATCATCAGCTGGTGAAGCGTCTTTTTGACGAAGTCGCTCCCGCCTTCGCCGGTGTTCCCGGCGGGTACACCCGTGTGCTGCGTTTGGCGACGCCGCGTCGGGGCGACAATGCGCCTATGGCGATAATCGAGTTGACCCGTGTTGCGGACGCGTCCGCGGCGGCGCCGAAAAAAGACGTGCCCGCGGCTGAAAAAACCGTGGAAACGACAGCGCTGACCAAAGACGAAGAGAGCGCGAAATAGCGAATACAGCAGCGTATATGATGTCCCGAATGCATGGACTTCAGTAAGGAAGGGGGGTAATCATCAGATTACTCCTCTTTTGTTTAAAAACGCATTTCCCGCGCCGCGACGGAGCAATGGGACGGCGGCAGTGTCCTTCTCGCGGCCTTCCGCATGGCGCGGACGGGGATGTCGGCCTTTTGCCGGTGGAGCGCAAGGAGATTGCGGAGCATACGCGGCCAGGAGTCCGGGATGCGACAGCGCCTCTGTGGACGAGGACTCTGTAAGGAAATAGTATGATGAACCTGCTTGATAGAGCCAAAGCTCCGGGATGAGCGGCGAAAGTGGCTCCGGGGGTCCTGGAGCGTTTACTAGGCACATTGCGGTGCGATACCGTTTCCTGCGCCGAAGAAAGCCGTGTGCTGGCCGGACGCGCTCGCAACGAGGACGCGGCGGTGTTGCGGATTCCAGAGGGAAAGGCCATCGTGCAAACGGTGGATATTCTCACTCCCATTGTCGGTGATCCATTCCACTTCGGGCGCATTGCCGCGGCAAACGCCCTGTCCGACGTATACGCGCTGGGCGGAGAACCCTGGTGCGCCATGAACATCGTCTGTTTTCCTTCCGCGTGTGAAGGGGAAGAGGGCGAGCGGGCGCTGGGAGATATTCTTCGCGGCGGCCTGGACGCCCTGCGGGAAGCCGGGGCTGTGCTGGTGGGCGGGCATACGGTGGAAGATCAGGAAATCAAATATGGCCTTGCCGTGACCGGGATCATCGATCCGGATATTGTCGCCACGAATGATGGCCTTGTGCCCGGAGATACGCTGGTGCTGACCAAGCCGCTGGGAACGGGCGTGTTGTCTACGGCGATCAAGGCCCGCTGGGAAGGTTGGGAGGAAAGCGAAGAACTGCTGCGCCGCTGGTGCGGCAAGCTCAACAAGGGCGGCGCCGCCGTTATTCGCGCGTTGCGTTTGCGGGCCGCCACGGATGTCACCGGTTTCGGGTTGGGCGGGCACCTGCTGGAAATGGCTCTTGCCTCCGGCGTCGCCGTGAAACTTGAAACACAGGCTCTGCCGCTGTTGCCGCGCGCGGAGGAATATGCCGACAACGGACTGATCCCGGCGGGAAGTCACGGCAATCGCCGGTATTGGCAGGAGCATGTCGCGGTGAGCTCCGGCGTCTCACAGACGGTGGAAAGCCTGGTTTTCGACGTGCAGACGTCCGGCGGTCTGGTGCTGGCCGTGCCCGAGCCTGTGGTGGACGAGGCGGTCCGCCTGCTGCATGAGCAGGGGGACGAAGCGTGGATCATCGGGCATGTGACGGCCGGGAGCAAAACGGCGTTGGTATTGGCGTAGCTCTTCTGCGGCTGTTGCGATACTGACGGCTGGAAGGAGCGGGATACGTCAGGGCAATCGCATGAAAATTTAAAATAAGTATAACTATTTTATAAAGTTATGTA
>CASQEL010000011.1 GCA_949427775.1 uncultured Desulfovibrionaceae bacterium | reverse complement strand
GGGGGCGTGGGGGAGGAAGGAAACTTCTTCCAAGAAGTTTCCTTCCTCCCCCACATCACACTTTTCTTTTTCCGAAGCAACCCCGCGACGACAGTATACAACATCACAGCGGGTCGTCTTTCGTCCTACAGCAACCCGTAGGTCCGCAGACGGCGGTAGAGGGTCTTGCGGCTGATGCCCAGCTTTTGCGCCGCCAGAGTGCGATTGCCGCCGCAGAGTTCCAGCATGCGCTCGATCTGGGCGCGTTCCAGAGACTTGAGAGATTCTTCCTCATCCCGCTCCGACGGGGATGCTTCCCCGACAGGGGGGGGCGCGGAGAGCTCGTGGGGCAGGCTGCGCAGGGTGATCACGCCGCGTTCCGCCAGAATGATGCCGCGTTCGATGACGTTGCGCAGTTCCCGCACGTTGCCCGGCCAGGAGTAGCGCAACAGGCAGTCCATGGCCGCCGGATGCACTTGCAGGCGCTGTCCGTGTCCCACAGGCAGAATGCGCAGAAAATGTTCCACCAGCAGCGGAATATCTTCCCGGCGTTCGCGCAACGGAGGCAGATGAATGGTGAACACGTTGATACGGTGAAAAAAGGCTTCGTTGAAATGTCCCGCTTCCACTTCCGCCGCCAGATTGCGGTTGGTGGCGAAAATAAAGCGGATGTCGCATTTTTTCTGCGCCTTGTCGCCCACGGGACGGTAGGTGCCGTTTTCCAGCACCCGCAGCAGCGAGGCCTGGACTTCCGGAGGAATATCTCCGATTTCGTCCAGGAAGAGGGTGCCCTTGTGCGCTTCTCCGAACAGGCCGCTGCTGTTGTGCAGCGCGCCGGTGAAGGCCCCGCGCACATGGCCGAACAATTCGCTGCGGGCCAGTTCCTTTTGCAGGGTGGCGCAGTTTTTGATGACGAAATGCGCCTCGCTGCGCCGACTGCGGCGCTGGATGGCGTGGGCCAGAACCTCCTTGCCCGCGCCGCTTTCTCCGGTCAACAGCACGGGCACGTCCGTGGGGGCCACCCGTTCCAGCAGGTAGCGGACCTCCTCCATGGGCCGGGTCGTGCCCACGATGAGATCGTCGATGGCCACGTGGGCGTGGCGCAGACGGCGGTTTTCCGAACGCAGCGACGCCTTCTGGTACGCGCGTTCCACCACCAGTTCCATTTCTTCCAGATTGAACGGCTTGGTGATGTAGTCGTAGGCCCCCAGGCGCATGGCTTCCACAGCGTCGCCGATGGTGCCGTGCCCGGTGATGCAGATGACCTCCATATCCGGCTGCACGGCGCGCAGTTCCCGCATCAGGTCGATGCCGCGGGCGTCGGGCAGACGTATGTCCACCACGGCCACGTCGAAATCCGTTTTGTTGGCTTCCTGGAGAGCTTCCTGCGCCGTATGGGCCGTCCGCACGGTGCGGACCTCGCTTTCCAGTTCGCGCTTGAGCAGACGGGCAATGGCGGGTTCGTCGTCCACCACCAGCACGCTGTAGGCGTCAGACATGGTTGCCCTCCGTGAGCGCGGGCAGGCGCACGGTGAAGCAGGAGCCCTGACCGGGATCGCTGCGCACGCTGATTTCCCCGCCGTGGGCCCGCACGATGCTGTAGCAGGTTGACAATCCCACGCCGATGCCCCGGCCCGCCTTCTTGGTGGTAAAAAACGGCTCGAAAAGTTTGCCGACATTTTCCGCATCCATGCCGCAACCGTTGTCGCTTACGGACAGGTACACGCCGTCGCCTTCGGCCCAGGTGCGGATGACGACCGTGGGCGTGTACCCGGGCGCATGTTCCATGCCGTTTCCCGCGGCCGTGGCGTCCAGGGCGTTGGCCAGCAGGTTCAGCAGCACCTGCTTGAGATGTCCCTCGTCTCCCAGGGTGGCGGGACCGTCGCCGGGAGCCAGATCCAGTTCCAGGCGCGTGTTCCGGTTTTCCGGCCGGTGCAGCAGACTGTGGGAAATTTTCAGCACATCCCGCACCAGGGACGAAAGCGGGAGCACGGACACGCAGGAAAACTGCGGACGGCTGAAGGTCAGCAAGGCCCGCACAATATCCTGACAGCGTTTGCACTCGTCGCGGATAGTGTCCAGATCCTCGGCCACTCCCGCGTAGATTTCGGCGGGCAGGCGTTCTTCGCAGCGGCGCAGGGTGCGGCGCAAGCCCTCGGTGAAGCCGGAGATGCTGGTCAGCGGATTGTTGATCTCGTGGGCCACTCCCGCGGCCAGCATGCCCACGGTGGCCATTTTTTCCGCCTGAAGATACTTGGCCTGAAGTTCCTTTTCGGCGGTCACGTCGCGCTTGAAAACCAGCACTCGGGGCGCGGAGGCGTCGTAGGCCGTCAGGGGCGAGGCCACGATCTCGAACTGGCGGTTGTCGCCGTTCAGACGGAAAATGGCGGTTTCCCGGCACACCGCGCCGGTATTCAGGGCGCGCAGGGCGGGGCAGTCCGGGCAGGGGGTGTCCCGGTTGCGGAAAATCCGGTGGCAACAGACGCCTTCGGGGGCGGAAACGCCGGTGGTTTCGTGGAACACATGGTTGACGGCGATGATCCGCAAGGTGTCGGAAAGCACCATCATCACGTCGGTGATGCCGTCCAGGATGGTGCTGATTTCCCGCCGTCGCTGCTCGGATTCCGCGTGCGCCTGACGCAGGGCCTCGATGGACAGGCGCAGTTCCTGAAAAAATCCCAGCTTGGTGTGTTCCAGTCCGATGATGTCCTGCAGGGTGGTTTCGGCGCGCATCACCAGGCCTCCCGGCACAGCGCCAGCAGTTCCCCGGCGTGCGGCGTGCGGGGATTGGTCAGGGTGCAGACGTCCTGCAACGCGCCGACGGACACGGCGGGCAGGCCCGTATCGTCGGGCAGAACCCGCGACAGACGCACCGGCGCGCCCAGGCGCGTGAAAAAGTTCCGCAGATATTCGATGCCTCCGCGCGCCGTGTCTTCCGCGTTGGACAGTTCCCCGCCCATGATGCACCGGCCGATGCCGGCCATCTTTTCCAGACAGTCGCGCATGTTGTATTCCATGACCACAGGCAGCAGCGCGGAATGCACGGCGCCGTGACCGACATCGTAAATGCCTCCCAGAGTGTGGGCCAGGGAATGCCCCACGCCCAGTCCGGCGTTGCTGAAGGACATGCCCGCCTGCGTGCTGGCGATGCTCAGCCGTTCCAGCGCCTCGGGTTTTTTGTCCTGCACGGCGGCGGGCAGAAAGCGCATGATCCGGTCGACGGATTCCAGGGCCTGCCCCTCGGTGAAGGGGGAGGACAGCACGGACAGATAGGATTCCACGGCGTGGGCCAGGGCGTCGATGGCCGAAGCCAGCAGCAGACGGGCGTCGCAGGTATGGGTCAGCAGGGGATCGACGATGGAGATATTGGGGGTCAGGGTGCGGCTGATGATGGACATCTTCATGCGGCGCTTTCTGTCGGTGATAATGCAGAACTGAGAGATGTCCGAGCCGCTGCCCGCGGTGGTGGGCAGGCAGAGCAGGGGGGGCAGGGGCTTGCGCAATTTGTTGGCGCCCTCGTAATCCTGGATGCGTCCGCCGTTGCCCACCAGCGCCGCTATGCCCTTGGCCGTGTCGATGGGGCTGCCTCCGCCCAGGGCGACGATCACGTCGGCGCGCTCTTCGCGATAGACTTCGGCTCCCCGGGCCACCGCCGTATCGCGGGGGTTGGACACGCATTCGTTGTAATAGACCCATTCCAGACCGTCGGCCCGCAACAGATCCGTCGCCTGTTCCACCCACCCGGCGCGCTCCACGCCGGGATCGCTGACCAGCAGCACCCGCTGCGCGCCGAGTTGCCGCGCGCACAGCGGCATACGGGCAAAGGTGCCGGGGCCGAAAATGATGTCCGGCAGGGCATATTTGGTTATGGGCACCGAAAAAACCTCCGCCGGGGGCTGTTGCGGCCGTGTTCCCCGGCCTTGTGCGGCGCGTCGTCGGCCCGCGCGATGCGATGTTCCGGCGCGGCCGCGTGGAACATCCCGTCCACAGGGGCCGCCGCCCGCCCGGCGGTCGGGCGCGGTCCCTCTTCATAGGGAAGATTCGGCGTTTTCATGAGCCGGTCGGATTCCTTTCCCGCCAGGAATAGGGAATGGACGCATCCTCGGGATCGCGGCGGATCGACTCCGCCGGATCGTGAGGAATGTCCGCGCAGTTGCAGATCAGCGCGGGCGCTGTTCCCAGCGCGGTGAAGCCGTACCAGACACGCGGAGGGATGCGCAGCAGACGGTAGTGGTCCGGACGGCCCAGCAGCACTTCCCGCAGCGTTCCCCGCGTGGGAGAGGCCTCCCTGTCGTCGTACAGCGCCACCCTGAGCCGTCCGGAGGGCGCCGCGAAATGCTGCGTCTGCCGGGCGTGCTGTTTCCAGGCCTTGACCGCGCCCGGTTCCACTTCGGAAAAGTACAGCTCCCCGAACCCGGCGAACAGCGGGGAATCCGGGCGCAGCATGCGCAACACCGGCCCCCCGGCGGCGGGAATCACCTTCAATTCCAGCAGGTACGCGCCGTCGATGCCCACCGGCAGCAGGCCGTCCTGTTCGGGAACCACGTTCGTTTTCATCAGACACATCCTTTCATGAACTGCTCGATTGCCCGGAAACCGCCGCGCCCGAGGCGTTCCGCGTCCCGCCGGGTCCGGGCGCTTTCCGCGCGCTTCGCTCCGGCCCGTCCGCTTTCCCTGTCTCCGCCGTCCGGCGCGTCATTTTGTCCAGGCCAGTCCCCGGTGTTCGGCAACCGTGACGTAGGCGGCGATCTGTCCCAGGGTGAAGGCGAGCATATCCTGGGGAACCTTGCTTCCCTCCGGCCTGTAAAACGCGCGGTACCACTCCGCCGTGTAGCGGATGGTTTCCTCGAACGTCAGGGTGGCCTTCCAGCGCAGGCAGGCCAACGCCTTGTCGCAGCACAGCTTGAGCAGGGTGCACTCCTTGCGGCCCGCCTGACCATCCCGATCCATGACGCCGGAAAACCCCGGCCAGTGGACGGCCAGGGCGTCCACCACCTCGGCCACGGTGTTGTTCACGTCGGCCGCCGGACCGAAATTGTAGGCCTCGCCCGACAGCGGAAAAGGCTCCTGTCTTCCGGCGAACAGCTCCGCGCCCAGCCACAGATAGCCGGACAGGGGTTCGAGCACATGCTGCCAGGGACGGGTGGCCCAGGGGCTTCGGATCTGCACGGGATTTCCCTCGGCCCAGGCGCGCGCGCAGTCGGGCACGATGCGATCCGCCGCCCAGTCCCCGCCACCGATGACGTTGCCCGCCCTGGTGGTGGCGCAGGCCGGGCCGTTTTTGAAAAAGGAGGTGAAATACGAATGGGCGATGATCTCCGCGCAGCCCTTGGACGCGCTGTAGGGGTCGTCCCCGCCGAGGTGATCCCGCTCGCGGTAGCCCCAGACCCATTCGTCGTTGCGGTAGCATTTGTCGCTGGTGATGCAGACCACGGCCCTGACCGACGGCGTGGCGCGCACGGCTTCCAGAATATTCAGCGTGCCGAGCATGTTGGCCTCGAAGGTGCCCGCCGGATCGTCGTAGGAGGCGCGCACCAGGGCCTGCGCCGCCAGATGGAACACGATTTCCGGCGCGAATTCCCGCACCGCGCCGACCAGTTGCGCCCGATCCCGCACGTCGCCGCGCAGATCCGTGATCCTGTCGCCCAACCCGGCCACGACAAAGTGGGCCGGTTGCGTGGGAATGCCGTTTGAATACCCGGCCACCCGCGCGCCCAGGGACAGCAGCCAGGCCGTCAGCCAGGAACCCTTGAAGCCGGTATGGCCCGTCACCAGCACGCGGCGGCCCTGATACACATTATTGAACATGATTCATCTCCAGAAAGCCTGGCCCGCGTCCCAGAGCGCGTTGAGCTTCTGGGAGTCGCGCAGGGTGTCCATGCACTGCCACTGTCCGGGATGGGGATACATGGACAGTTGGCCTTCGGCGGCCAGACGCTGCAAGGGTTCCTTTTCCAGATCGCAGGATTCGTCTTCGGAGAGATAGTCCAGAAATTCTCTCTTGAAAACGAAAAATCCGCAATTGATATACTCGTTCAGCACGGGTTTTTCTTCCCAGGACAGAATGTTTCCTTGCGCGTCCGTGGTCACGGCGCCGAAACGGGAAGGCATGCGCACGCCGGTGAAGGCGCCTATCTTTCCGGATTTTTCATGAAACTCTATGAGTTTGTCCAGATTGATGTCGGCCACGCCGTCGCCGTAGGTGACCATGAA
The DNA here is from genome assembly GCA_949427775.1 of uncultured Desulfovibrionaceae bacterium. Classification (GTDB taxonomy): domain Bacteria; phylum Desulfobacterota; class Desulfovibrionia; order Desulfovibrionales; family Desulfovibrionaceae; genus CASQEL01. The sequence goes on along the minus strand of CASQEL010000011.1, from coordinate 12,122 downwards.
GCGATCCGTGTCGATATGCCGGGCGACCCGCTTGATGCGCGCGCCCTTGAGCGTCTCCTGACCGGTGTCGCAGAGAGTGACCCGCCAGTCCTCGCAGTCGCCGCCGTGGGCGGTCACGGCGCCGCTTTTGAGATCCACCGTGAAATCGGTGTTGCGGATGTTGTAATCGTGAAAATATTGTTTGATGACTTCCCCCTTGTATCCCAGGGGCAGCACAAAGTCCTTGAAGCCGTACCGGGCGTAGATGGACATGATGTGCCACAGCACCGGACGGCCGCCGATCTCCACCATGGGCTTGGGCTTGAATTCCGTTTCCTCGCGCAGGCGCGTGCCCTTGCCGCCGCACATAATGATGACTTTCATCAGGTATTCCTTTTGGTCAAGGCGCGTCTTGCATCCCCGCCCCGAAGAGCAAGGCCTTGCGGCGCGTTGGGTAAGCAAGCCGCCGGAACATTTTCCGCCGCCCCGGCCCGCGCGGCGCGCGGGACATGCCGCCGGGGCTTTCCTCTGCTATGCCTCATGCGGCGCGGATGGTCAAACCCGCCGCGCCGCCCGGGTCCGCCTGACGCCGTCGGAACGGCCGAACATCAGCCGGTTTTATCGCGCTCCACAGGCACGTCAGGGCTTTCCCTCCGGCATTTTCAATGCTCGTGACATTTTTTCTTTCGCGTTTTCCCGCGCGCGTTTTCGCGGCGGCCGATGCAAGGGTGCTCACGCTCTCAAATCGTGCCCCGAACGCTTTTCCATTTCATCCAAAAAAAGACCGGGGCGGATTTTCAGAGCATAGGCCAGCTTGAAAAGCATTTCCAGGTTGGGGTACTTGTGTCCGCTTTCCAGCATACTGACAAACGCGGCAGTCGTCCCCGCCAGTTCGCCCAGCCGCTCCTGAGTGAAATTCTGGCGATTGCGCAACTGTCTGAGTACCGGTCCGAACATATCTGAATATTTTGGGGACATTGTTCCAGCATAGCCTATTGCCTGAGGGAACAGATTAAGCTATGACTTAAAAATTAACCTATAGCTTATTTTTTAACCTATAGATTAATTCTGTCCATGCAATTTTCCCCCGCCCCGCAACGAGGAGTCCGGTAACGTGAACGCCCGCCATTCCTTGCCCTACAGACCCGATATTGACGGATTACGCGCTGTCGCTGTGCTTCTTGTTGTGGGGTTTCATGCCTTTCCCCACACAGTTGCCGGGGGATTCATCGGCGTGGATATTTTTTTTGTCATTTCCGGCTATTTGATCGGCGGGATTCTTCTGACTGATCTCCATGAAGGCACGTTCAGTCCGCGTCGTTTTTACAAGCGTCGCATTCTCCGCATCTTCCCCGCGCTGCTTGTCGTCCTGGCGGCATGTCTGATGGCCGGTTGGCTTACCCTGCTGCCTGACGAATTCAAGGCGTTGGGCAAACAGGTTTTTGGAGGCTCGACCTTTATTTCCAATTTTCTGCTTTGGCGGGAAGCGGGATATTTTGACAGCGCCGCCAGGGCCAAGCCGCTGCTGCATTTATGGAGTCTGGGTATTGAGGAGCAATTTTACCTTGTTCTCCCGCTCGTTCTTTGGTTCTGTCATCGCCGCCGTCTCAGGGCCGCCGTGGTCGTGGGCTTTCTCGGACTGCTTTCTTTTTGGGATAATATGTATCTGTACCGTATCGATCCCACGGCGGACTTTTATTCTCCCCTGCTGCGGTTCTGGGAGCTTCTGGCCGGCGCGTTGCTGATGGCCTTGAGCCGCGAACCCAGGATGCAAAACCTGCGACGACAGCTCGACAACGTCTGCGAGCGAATTCTCTATTGCCGCACTACGGATGACCGGCCCGACCATAACGGGCATTCGGTCGCCGGGGATGGTTCAAGCCTGGGATTGATCCTGGCCGCCCTGGGATTTTGTCTTTTGGGAGCAGGTCTTGTAACGACCAGCCAGGACGACGCCTTTCCGGGCTATAAGGCGCTGTTCCCTGTTTTGGGCGCGCTGTCGCTTGTGGCGGCCGGAACAAACAATCTGCTGAGCCACGTTTTTCTCGCAAATAAGATAGCAATTTTTATAGGAAAAATTTCCTACCCGCTCTATCTCTGGCATTGGCCGCTTTTGTCGTTCGCCTTTCTTCTCCATGGCGATCTGAATGTGGAGACAAGAATTTTGCGCCTCTTCCTCGTCGGTATGGCTTTTGTGTTGGCAGTGCTGACCTATTTTTTTGTGGAAAAACCGCTTCGATTCGGTTCAGCTTTCGGAAAAACCAAGATTCCTTTTCTCCTGTTCTGTATGCTGCTTCTTTCAGCATTGGGAAGTTTCGTCCGGCTGGCCGACGGGTTCCCTGAAAGAGCCAAATTTCGGCATCGCCAGGCCATACTTGATGCGCTTCAGCGTCCGCCATCCATAGATGACGACGGATTATCCTATACAGGATTTGAACGGGGCGATGTAACATACTGCCGGTATACCAATACCGGATCTTCAGTTACAGTGGCCGTTGTTGGAGACAGCCATGCCGGCTCGGCGTATCCCGGCATTGCCGCCTTGGGCAAGGCGTATGGATACAATACCGTCCTTCTGGGAAGGTATCACCCCGGCCTGGAAAAATGGGATCCCAATCTTAAACATCAACCTGACAGGATTCTCAAATTTTTATCTTCAAAACAGGACATTTCCAAAGTCATTATTGTCACACGCGGTATACTTTATTTACAGGGAATACATAATCAGGGTGAGCGAAGGGATGCCAAGGACAGAAGACACAGTGCTTCAGGAAAGGAAAAATGCAAAGCTGATCTGCAAAATTTTGTCGGTCAGTTACAGAAAATGAAAAAAGAAGTGGCCATTGTCGCGGAAAATCCGGAGTTGAACGTGGATGCGCGAGAGCTTTTCAGCAGAGGTCTGACCCACTTCACTATCAAAAGTGAGTATCCGCGCACGCTGAAAACCGAAACGCTGGAACGACAAAAGCCCTATCTGGATATTCTGAACGAGTTCAGAAAACTGCCCGGCGTCACAGTTCTTGATGCAATCGACGCTTTTTGTCCCCGGGAGGAGTGCCTGGTCCTGAATGATGAAGGTCTGCCGCTCTATTATGACGATGATCATCTTTCAGAGATCGGAAGCGCCTTTCAGGCGCAAAAAATCCTCCGACCCTGGCTGATGCGAACACCCGAAAGCCCGCGATGAGCAGCTTATGGTCCGTCGATAATTTTCTCTCGACCCACGTCCTGTGGCGTTGAACCGCACTCGCTACTTCCTGTTGCGGCGTTTCTTGCGCGCGGGGGCGTCCCCGGATCCGGAAGACGTCTCGACCACGGGCGCGGCGTCCAGCACTTCGGGCATATACTGCACCAGGGCGCGCCGTCCCTGCATATAATCGCGCACCAGCGCCATGCGTTTGCGGAACGCCTTCATGGCGGCCTTGCGCACGGGTTCGCTGCGGGGGTTGACGGCCTTGGTGGGATCGATGAATTTGCCGTGCTGCCGCAACCGGAAGTCCAGATGCGGCCCGGTGGAACGTCCGGTACTGCCCACAAAGGCGATAACCTGTCCCTGGCGCACCCTGCTCCCCACCTTCAGTCCGCGCGCAAACCCGGACAGGTGGGAATACATGGACTCCAGCCCGGCGTCGTGACGCAGCTTGACCTGATTGCCGTAGCCGCCCACCCAGCCGCGCAGCGTGACCACGCCGTCGCCCACAGCCTTGACCGGCGTTCCGGTGGGCGCGCCGTAGTCCACGCCCAGATGCGGCCGGGTGACGCCCAGGATGGGATGCTTGCGGTTGTGGGAAAACCGGGAGGTCACGCGGGTAAAGGACAGCGGAGCCTGAAGCAGGGTTTTCTTCAGGTTTTCCCCGGCGGCGTTGTAATACCGGACAGCCCCCCTGGCGTCGGGAAACAGAAAGGCTTCGTAGGTCTTGCCCCTGTTGGTGAACGAGGCCCCCAGCGTCCGGCCGTAGCCCTTGTACACGCCGTCGCGGTAGAGTTTTTCCACGAGAATGCTGAAACTGTCGCCCTCCCGGATGTCGCGGATGAAGTTGATTTCCCACCCGAACAGCTTGGCCAGCAACAGGGCCAGCTGGGGAGATTCCCCCAGATCGGCCACGGCCTGAAAAAGATTGTCGTCGATGCGGCCTTCTATGAGAGCCAGGCGCGTGTCGTAGTCGATGTTCTCCACGCGGGCCACGGGCCGGTCGATACCTTCCACCACGAGCCGCCGCCGGGCGTCTATTTCATACTCGAAGCGCTTGACCGCGCCGCTGCGCACGTCGCAGACCACGGCGTAGGCCTGTCCGGCCCGGAACGAGGTCAATGGAAAGACCCGCCGCGCGGCTTCCACATAGCCGCGCACGACTTCGGGGGGGCCCCACTCGCCCAGCAGCTTGCCCACGGTATCCCCCTTGCTCATGGTGCCCTTGATCACGTTTTCCCCGTCCTCGTCGTCCGGGGAGCCGTCGGCGACATCCGGCGATGGGGCGGGCGGCGCGGCATCCGGCACGGCGGCGCGGAGCGTCCGGGCCGTTTCCAACGCCGAAAAGGACGCGTCGGGAGACAGGGAGGGAGCGGAGGCATCGACGGCCGGAGAAACCGGCTGTTCCGACTGCCGGAGCGTCGCGGGCGGCCGGGGAGGCGTTTGCGCCGGATCGTCGCTTTCCAACCACCAGAACAGGGCGCAGAATGTCGCCAGAAGAACAAACGCCGCCAAACCCCGCCAGAAACTGTTTCCTTTCTTCATTCCGATTCCAAAAATGTTCCGAAGCGCTCCACGGCCGGACGCATCGAAGCGGCGTCCCGCCGATAACATACTCTGACATTGGGGGAAATGCGTCCCGAGGCCGCCCCCGGCGACACGCCCCACGGCTTCGCCCGATGCGCGCCGCGCGCCTTGCCGGTCGAAAAAATTCGGCTTTTCGCGGACAGCCTTGTCATGAGAGCTGACCCTAGCGCCTGCCCCGGTTCTTGTCCAGAGGCGGACAGACGCCGCCCGCCGTGACGGCCGGGGATGTTTCCGCCGCGTCCGCTTCCGCGGCGCGACGCGCGGGCCGGACTTGTTTCACGGCGTCTTTTCTGGTAGTTTTTTTCCCTTGATTCTCCGGCGCGGCCCGCCGGGGGGTACCCCCGCTTTCACCGCGTTTTTGCAAGGCTCCGCGCCCATGCTGAAAGACATACTCAGGGATCGACTGCAACAGGACCGCTCTCCGGAAGAGCTGCGCCGCTGGTATGATCCGCTGCTGCTGGAATACGACAGCGCGGCGGCTCGTCTGACGGTATTCTTTCCCCATGTCCATTTCGCGCCCTGGTTCGCGCGGGAAGGACAGCCGATCTTTGAACGCGCCGTGACCCGCTGGTTCGAGGAGCGGGGCATTTCTCCGGAACTCGTCTACCGCGTCGCGGCCGCGCCGACGCGGCGGACGCCGCCCCGGGAAACGCCGCCCGCCGCGTACACCCTGGACGATTTCATCGCCAACAACAAAAACGCCTTTCCTCTTGCGGCGGCGCGCCGGGTGGCCGATCCCTCTTCCGGACACGCCTACAACCCGTTCATCGTCTGCGGCAAGAGCGGCACGGGCAAGACGCACATTCTGCGGGCCCTGACCGACGCCCTGTCCGCCGCGCACGGGAGGGAGGCGGTCTTCAGCGGCGGCGTGGACGAACTGACCGAGACCGTGGCCGCGCGTAACAGTCCCGCCCTTTTTCGGGATCGCCGGGTTCTTGTAGTGGACGATCTGCACCACGCGGCGCGCAACGCCGCCCTCCAGGAGCACCTGATCCGCATCGTGGACGCCTTCCTGGACACCCGCCGCCAGATGATTTTCGCCTGCGCCGACAGACCGGCCGCCCTGCGCGGGCTGAGCGAGGGACTGCGCTCCCGTCTGGAAGCGGGACTGGTGGTGGAACTCAAGGAACCGGATCTCGACGTGCGTCTGCGTTTTGCCCAGGCGCGTTGCCGGGGCGAGGGCCTCAAACTGGACCGCGATCATCTGCTGCTGCTGGCCCAGCGATGTGCGCAACTCAGGTATCTCAGCGGAATCATATTGAAAGTTTCGGCCTTTCAGTCCCTGGAACAGCGTGCTATAACCACAACGGATCTGGAAAACATCCTGCACGGCGCGGGCGACGGACGGCCGATGGGTCCGGAGGACATCGTGCGGACCGTGGCCAAACATCTGGATGTGCCCCCCAAGGATATTCTTGGCGGCAAACGCCACCCGGCCCTGGTGCGCGCCCGGCAGATCGCCATGTATCTGTGCCGCGAAATGCAGGGCACGTCCTACCCGGCCCTGGGCCGTTTTTTCGGCGGCAAGGACCACAGCACGGTTGTCCATTCCATTAAAAAGATTACTTCTTTATTGGTTAGTGACAAAGATGTGCAACGTCTGGTGACAGAATTGAAACAAAAGTGCTCCGGGCGCTGAAAACGGCTCCCTTTCCCGGCCGGGCGTGTCTTCCGTTCCCGGAACGTCACTTTCGGATGACAAAAAAATTTCAGGATACTCGGGACGTTGCCTCGGAAAGGAACAAAGCGTCAGGCCCAAAAATCATTACCAGGAAGAAATTATGAAACTTGTTTTTGTAAAAGAGCAGATCATCGAGGGCCTGCAAAAAGCGGCCGCCATCATTCCCGCCAAAACCGGGGCCGCCTATCTGCGTTCCGTCTGGCTGAAAGCCGAAGGCGAAAACGTGTCCATCATGGCCACGGACGCCAATATAGAATTTTCCGGCTCCTATCCGGCCCAGGTGGCCGAACCGGGACTGGTGGGCGTGCAGGGCCGGGCCTTCGTGGATCTGGTGCGCCAGCTTCCGGCCGGAAATATTCAGGTGACGCTGGACGCCGCTTCCGGTACCCTGCTGCTGGAGCAGGGACGCCGCAAGTACAAGCTGCCGGTGAACGATCAGGTCTGGTTCCAGAACTTTTCGGAATTTCCGGCCGAGGGAGCCGTGGTCTGGTCCGGAGACTTTCTGCAGGATCTTCTGGAACGTGTGGCCTTCTGCATCGGCGACGACGACGCCATGGACGCCATCGCCTGCCTCTATATCAAGCCGGTGGAGAACGGACGCATCGAAGTCTGCGGACTCAACGGCCATCAGTTCGCCCTGGTGGGCTTTACCCACGACGAACTGGCCGCCCGGCTGCCGAAAGAAGGCGTGCTGGTGCAGAAAAAATATCTTCAGGAACTCAAAAAGTGGCTGGGCGGGGACGAAATCGAACTGAACATCACGGACAAGCGCCTGTATCTGCGCACCCTGGACGGACGGGAAATGCTGAGTCTGCCCCGCGCCACCTATCAGTATCCCGATTACATGGTCTTCCTGTCCAAACTGAACGCCGAAAACAGCAGCGCGTTGCAGCTCGACCGCAAGGAATGCGTGGACGCCCTGGGGCGCATCAGCATCTTCAACACGGACAACGACCGCTGCACCTATATGGATCTGAGCGAGGGCGAGGCCGTGCTCTCGGCCCAGGGACAGGACGTGGGATCGGCCAATGAAAGCCTGGAGGCCGTCTACAGGGGAAACATCCCGCGCATCGCCTTTCCCACGCGCAACCTTATGGATATCATGGGGCACTTCATCTCCGCCCGGCTGGATCTGATCCTCACCGGCCCCGAAGGCCCCTGCGGCGTCACCGGCAAGGACGATCCGGACTATACCGTGATCATCATGCCCATGAAAATCGCCGACACGACGTACTATAGCGAGGAAGACGTTTAATGGTTCCCGAAGTTTCCAGAAATTCCCCCGACAGCGGCTACAACGCTTCCTCCATCACCATTCTGGAGGGACTGTCCGCCGTCCGCAAACGTCCGGCCATGTACGTGGGCTCCACCGATGTCCGCGGCCTGCATCATCTGGTCTATGAAGTGGTGGACAACTCCATCGACGAGGCCATGGCCGGATTCTGTTCGCATATCGAAATCATCCTGCACGTGGACAACAGCGTTACCGTGCGCGACGACGGCCGGGGCATTCCCGTGGACATCCACCCCAAGGAAGGCGTGCCCGCCGTCCAGGTGGTCATGACCGTGCTGCACGCGGGCGGCAAGTTCGACAACAGCAGCTACAAGGTTTCCGGCGGCCTGCACGGCGTGGGCGTGTCCTGCGTCAACGCGCTCTCCGAATGGCTCACCGTCACCGTCCGCCGCGACGGCAAACGCTACCGCCAGCACTACGCCCGAGGCGTGCCCCAGGACACGCTCACCGTCATCGGCGAGGCCGACGGCCACGGCACCACGGTGCGCTTCAAGCCCGACGAGGAAATTTTCGAGGTGAGCGAATTTTCCTACGAGACGCTTAAAAAGCGCTTCGAGGAACTGGCCTACCTGAACAGGGGGTTGCGCATCACCTGCCTGGACGAACGCACCGGCGAAACCCACCGCTTCCACGCGGAAGGCGGCATCAGCCAGTTCGTCAGGGATCTCAATTCCGGCGAAAACGGCATCCACCCCGTCATTTTCGGGGAAGGCGTCACCGACAACGTGACCGTGGACTTCGCCCTGCAATACAACGCGGGCTACAAGGAAAACGTGCTCACCTTCGCCAACAACATCCGCACCAAGGAAGGCGGCACGCATCTGGTGGGCTTCCGCACGGCGCTGACCCGCGCCGTCAACGGCTACGTCAAGAACCAGCCGGACCTGACCAAGAAACTCAAGGGCACCACCCTGTCCGGCGACGACCTGCGCGAAGGTCTGACCGCCGTGATCAGCGTCAAGCTGCCCCAGCCCCAATTCGAGGGCCAGACCAAGACCAAACTCGGCAACAGCGAGATCGCGGGCATCGTCTCCGGCGTGGTCTACGACAGACTGACCACCTTTTTTGAGGAAAATCCCAAGGAAGTGCGGCTGATCGTCGACAAGGCCGTGGACGCCTCGCGCGCCCGCGACGCCGCCCGACGCGCCAAGGAGCTGGTGCGCCGCAAGGGCGCGTTGTCCGACAACGCCCTGCCCGGCAAGCTGGCCGACTGCCAGAGCAAGAACCCGGCCGATTCCGAACTCTTCATCGTGGAAGGGGATTCGGCCGGCGGATCGGCCAAGCAGGGGAGAAATCCCAACAATCAGGCCATCCTGCCCCTGCGCGGCAAGATCCTGAACACGGAGCGCACCCGCTTCGACCGCATGCTGGCCAACAAGGAAGTCAAGGCCCTGATCACGGCCATGGGCGCGGGCATCGGCGAGGAAGACACCGACCTCGACAAGCTGCGCTACCATAAAATCGTGATCATGACCGACGCCGACGTGGACGGCGCGCACATCCGCACCCTGCTGCTGACCTTCTTCTTCCGCCAGTATCAGGAGATGATCGAGCGGGGCCATGTCTATATCGCCCAGCCGCCCCTGTACCGGGTGCACAACGCGCGCATGGAAAAATTCATCAAGGATGATGACGAACTCAATGCCTTCCTGCTGCGGCGGGTCAGCGAAGACGTGACCATCCGGGCGGAAAACGGCGCGACGTTCAGCGGCCCGGCGCTCATCGAGCTGATGAAGCATATCGAGAAGCTTGAAAGCCGGGTCAACGACGCCGAAAGCACCGGCACGCCGCACGCCCTGTTCATGGCCCTGATCAGCTACGGCGAACTTGTCGCCCAGGAACAGCTCGAACACGGCGCGTTCGTGGAATGGCTCAACGGGCACGGCTACTTCCTGACCGTGGAGCGGCAGGAGGACGAGGAGCGGGTCTTCGCGCTGTTCGAGGACCAGGGCGGCCACCGCACCCGGCGCGGCGCGGAGTTCTTTGCCTCGCGACTGTACAGGCAGGCCTGGCGGCTGTACGCCGAACTGCGGGAGCGGTGCGGCGGCATGCGCTTTGTTCTGGAGCGCAAGACCGACAGCGTGGAGACGGAGGACGTGTTTGAACTCATGCGCCTGACCCTGGAGGAAGCCCGCAAGGGCATCAACATCCAGCGTTACAAGGGGCTGGGCGAAATGAACCCCGAACAGCTCTGGGTCACGACCATGAATCCGGAAAACCGCACCCTGCTTCAGGTGTCCATCGAAGACGCCGCGGAAGCCTCCGACGCCTTCGAACAACTCATGGGCGACCGTGTGGAACCCCGCCGCGAGTTTATCGAAAGAAACGCCCTGAGCGTGCAGGATTTGGATATTTGACATGGGAAGGCGTTGAGCGGGGAAAGAGAAACCCGCGCCGAAGGCGGCGGGCGTTTCCGGCGCCGTGCCGGTCCGCGGGGCGGAACATGTTCCGTCTTGGGCGCCGCGCCGGAAACGCCCGCCGCCTTCGGAAAACAGTTCCGCCGGGAAGCGGCCTCCGTCCCCGTTTTTTTCGCAACACCGTAATATTCCGAGGCAACCGTGTCCGATCAGCAAGTGCAACAGATCAGCATCGAGAAGGAACTGCGCAAGTCCTATCTCGAATATTCCCTGTCCGTGATCATCGGCCGCGCCATCCCCGACGCGCGCGACGGACTCAAGCCCGTGCACCGGCGCATCATGTTCGCCCAGTACGAACTGGCCAACAACTACAACCGGCCGCACAAGAAGTCGGCGCGCATCGTGGGCGACGTCATCGGCAAATACCATCCCCACGGCGACTCGGCGGTCTATGACGCCCTGGTGCGTCTGGCCCAGGATTTTTCCATGCGCGATCCGCTGGTGGACGGGCAGGGGAACTTCGGCTCCATCGACGGCGACGCCGCGGCCGCCATGCGCTACACGGACGTGCGCATGTCCCGCCTGGCCGGGGAATTTCTGGCCGACATCGACAAGGAAACCGTCGACTTCCGGCCCAACTACGACAACACCCTCCAGGAACCCTCGGTGCTGCCCACCAGAGTTCCCAACCTGCTGCTCAACGGATCGTCCGGCATCGCCGTGGGTATGGCCACCAACATTCCGCCCCACAACCTCGGCGAACTGTGCGACGGCCTGCTGCGGATCATCAACGATCCGGAATGCACGCCCGACGACCTGATGGAAGACATCAAGGGACCGGACTTCCCCACCGGCGGCTTCGTCTACGCCGGGCAGGGTCTGGCCGACGCCTACAACACCGGCCGGGGCACGGTGAAGGTGCGCGGCCGGGTGGAACTGGAAGAGCGCAAAAAGGGCGCGCCGTCCATCGTCATCCGGGAAATTCCCTACGGACTGAACAAGTCCGCCCTGGTGGAGAAGATCGCGGCCCTGGTCAACGACCGCAAAATCGACGGCATTTCCGATCTGCGCGACGAATCGGATCGCCGGGGCATCCGCATCGTCATCGATCTCAAGCGGGGAACCATTCCCGACATCGTGATCAACGCCCTGTACAAGTTCACGCCGCTGGAGACATCCTTCGGCATCAACATGCTGGCCGTGGTGGACAACCGTCCGCAGTTGCTGAACCTCAAGTCCGCGCTGCGCTGTTTTCTGGATCACCGCCGGGAAGTGATCATCCGCCGCACCCGCTACGATCTCCGGAAAGCCGAGGCCAGAGCGCACATTCTGGAAGGTCTGCGCATCGCTCTGGACAACATCGACGAGGTTGTGGCCCTGATCCGGGCCTCCAAAACTCCGGACGAAGCCCGCGAACGCCTCATGTCCCGCTTCGGCCTGAGCGAAGCGCAGTCCAGAGCCATTCTGGACATGCGCCTGCAACGCCTGACCGGCCTGCAACGCGACGAACTGCTGGCCGAATACAAGGATCTGCTCCAGCGCATCGAGTATTTCCGGTCCATTCTGGAAAATACGGACGTGCTGCACTCGGTCATGCGCGACGAAGTGCTGGAAATCAAGAATACCTTCGCCACGCCCCGACGGACGGAAATCCTGCGCGACGCCCTGACCGGCATCGACATCGAGGATCTCATTCCGGACGAAGAAGTGGTTATTACCCTGTCCCGGCGCGGCTACATGAAACGCACCACGCTGGACAACTACCAGCAGCAGCAGCGAGGCGGCAAGGGCGTCGCGGCCGTGCACACCGCCGAAGACGACTACGTACAGGAATTTCTGACCACCACCAACCATCAGTTCCTGCTGCTGTTCACCAACAAGGGACGCATGCATCAGCTCAAGGTGCATCAGATTCCCGAGGGCAGCCGCACGGCCAAGGGCATGCACATCGCCAATCTGCTGCCTCTGGAGCAGAACGAATGGGTGACCACGGTGCTGGCCGTGCGGGAATTCGCGGAAGACAAGTACTTTCTT
>CASQEL010000010.1 GCA_949427775.1 uncultured Desulfovibrionaceae bacterium | reverse complement strand
AAAACCTCCGGCTTCCATCCTGAACAGCGAGGGAACAACCTGTTGACACTCTACAGCCGCAAAAAATCATCACAGTGTTTACCCGACGGATTGCGGTAATACTGTGATCCGGCCTGTGCTACGAGAGACGACAGACACGCCGCCGCGCGCATCACGACTGTGCCGGAGCAAGCGGGGCGCGCGTCCCTTGGGGAACATCCTTGATATGCACGTCCAGTTGCGGGAAGGCAATCACGATGTTGTGCGCGTTGAAGCAGGCGTTGATATCCACCAGCAGATCGCTCAACGTCGCGTACATCACGTCCACATCCTCGATCCAGACCCGTAACGTGAAATTCAGCGTACTGTCCCCGAAATTGAGGAAAAATGCCTGCGGCCCGGGATGCTTGAGGATATTGTCCTGCTTGTCGGCCATCTTTTTCAGCAGGTCCATCACGAGTATGGGATCGCTGCCGTAGGCCACACCCACAGCCACGTCCTTGCGGATGTGCCGGTTGAGCCCCGTCCAGTTGGTCAGCTTGGAGGTCAACATGTCCACGTTGGGCACCAGGACCATGGAACTGTCCACAATGGACATCACCACAGTGGCACGTACGGAGATGCTCTGCACCTTTCCTGTCACGCCGCCGATCTCCACCAAATCCCCGCCCTTGATGGTGCGCGAAAAAATCAGCACCAATCCGCTGAAAAAATTGCTGATGATGTGTTGCAGGCCAAAACCGATGCCCACGCTCAGCCCTCCGCCGATGAAGGCCAGACTCTTGATGTCCATGCCCAGCAACCCCAGCGCGACAAAGGCGAACAGGGTCCACAGACAGCAGGTCAACACGGCCTGAAGGGTGGGGATGACGCTCCTGTCCATATTGGCGTGCCGTTTGATCAACGCGTCCAGCAGGCGCGTGCCGGCGCCGGTGAGGGTGTACACGCCGTAGGACAGCGCCGCCAGCAGGACCACATCACCCCACTGCACCCGGACGCCTCCTGCCTCGAAGGCCGTGCCGTTCCAGTCGGACACGATGCTGAACATGCCCGGACAGGCCAGAATCCACAGGGAGAACAAGACGCTGATGCCCAACACGATGAGCGGCATGATGCAACTGACCAGCAGGCTGCCGCTGAGCACGCGCGTGCCTTCGGCAGGCAACGGCAGGCAACCGACCAGATGCACGGCTCCCCGCCACAAACGCAGGGCCGTATACAGGCCGGGAATCAGCATATAGAGGACGATAGACAACCGCGGCCATCCGAAAAAAGCCACCAGAAAGACCACAGCCAGCCCCGCCGGCCCCGCGGAACGCAGCGGGCGTTCCTGCCCGCCGTAACCTTTCAAATGCAAAAACATCCATACGCCACAGAACAGCAGCAGACTCAGCCAGCACAGCGTCAACAGCAGAGGCGGCGGCGCAAGGGCCGGCAGGGCCAAACCTCCCCACGCCGGAACCAGCAGGGGCCACGGAGGTCTGTCGTCCGGAGCGGCATCGGGCGTTTTTCCCGGCCAGGCCAGGCGCACCTGACCCCATAACACCATCAGCCAGCCGAACGTCAGCAACAGAGGCCAGCCGGTCCCGGAAGTGGCATAGAGAGCCGGCAGCAACGACGCCCCGCCGCTGAGCCACAGCACCCCCGGCATCAACCTGCGTCGCTCCGCAAGACAGAGCTGCTCCGCCGAGCCCGCCCAGCGATCCAGAAGCCGGAGCAACCCCAGAAGCGGCAGAAAGAAAGCCAGCCAATGCAGTATAAGAGGCGGGTAATGCACAAGGGCGGGACCGGATGCTCTCCAGTAATCCGAAAGCAGATACGGCTCCAGCAGCGTCGTCCAGCCGGACCAGGCGGCCGGTTCAAAAATCGGTGTGCTCTGTTTCAGATAATAGGTGTGCCATAAAGGCGGCAACGCGGTCCGCAGACTTTGGCGCTCCGTCCGGAGATGGTCCACCAGTTGCTGCGCCGGATCGCGCACCACGGCCAGCCACATTTCCAGATTCCGGAGCTGCCCGTTCACCATATCCAACGCCTGCCCGAAAGCGGAAAGACCGGCGGCAAGAGACGGATGCGGCGTTTTTTCCACGGTTTTGATGGCGGCGGCCAAATCTTTCAACGTGCGACGGTATCCGTCCAGCACGCCCGAAGCCTCCGTCACGGGTTGCAACGCCGTCTGCACCAGCGCCTCCTGCCGACCGAGGCGCGCCGCCAATCCCGCCCGGGCCACGGGATCGTTACGGCTCAACGGGGCCTGCACCAGCAGTTCCGAGCTCTGTTTCTGCGCCGCCGCCAACACGGCATGCAATTCCGCATGGACGCCCGGCAACATCTTGAAATACTTTTCCACCTGGTCGGAAATGGCTTTCAGCTCCCAAAAGCGGCGTTGCCAGGCGGGGTCCATCTTTTCCACCTGTCCGCCCAGAGCTTTCCATAACGCCGCCTGCGTTTGCGCCGCCAAGGATGTCGGCCCTTCCGATTCCGCCGTCCAGGCCGCACCGCAGGCTCCCCAGCACAGCACACAGACCATAACCGCCAGAATACTTTTGTACATATACCGCACCCCGCCAACGAGTATGGATCATACCGCATCAATACTACGGGATGCGGCATGTTCCGGCAAGCGGAGAATGAATTTTCCGGCATGCATAACGACGGCGGACTGCCGGTCGGCGGCGCGGGACCAGGGTCCTTCGCGCGTGATCACGGAAAGAGGAAAAACATGTGCAAAAGGCCGCCCGTCACGGGCGGCCTTTTGCGATTCAGCGCCGTCGCCGGTTTCACCGGCGGCATGCTGACGCCCGCGGGACAAAGCATCCGCGGACGCGGCAGTTTTTACTGTTTTTTCTTCAACCCCAAACGCTTGACGATGACCTCGGCTGCCGTCTTCGTATAGGCGGCATCGTCTTGCGCCGCCCTGACCGACGGCTCCAGCAGCAGTTCGGGACGGTTGGCCAGCGCGGGGTCCGGGGCGACGCCATATTCCGGCGGGAACGTATCGGAAAAATACATATCCTGGAATCCCGCAAACTTGAGACTGTGCGCCGTGGCGTCAAGCACGGCGTGCTCTTTCCCGTTCACAAGCCCCAGCTCCACGGCTCGCAACAGACCGGCCAGACACTCCCCGCCCTGCGTGCAGGCGATATGTCCGTGACGGTTGGCCCGGATCATGGCGTCCATAATCTGCTGTTCCGTGACTTCCACCACCTGGAAAGCGTCGGCGCCACGCACCTCCGTATAACGTTCCACCAGCCGCGCCACGCGCGGGAACGACACCGGATTGCCGATCATGGCCGCCTGCGCCACGCTGGGCCGCACCTTGACCGGCTCCCAGCGACGCGACGCGGGGTCGGCCGCATAATACCGGTACACGGGGTCGGCGTGCTCGGACTGCACGCCGAAGACGCGCGGCAGACGATCGATGACGCCCAGACGATGCAGCTTGAGCATGCCCGACATAATCGCGGTGATGTTGCCCGCATTGCCGATGGGCACGAACAGGCAGAGGTTCCCCACGTTCCAGCCGTACCATTGGGCGGTTTCGTAGGCGTAGGATTCCTGTCCCAGAATGCGCCAGCTGTTTTTGGAGTTGAGCAGGGCCACCCGGTACTGCTCCGCCAGCAGCTCCACCACCTTCATGCAGTCATCGAACACGCCGGGCAGTTCCAGCACAGTGGCTCCGCTGCCCAGGGGCTGGGAAAGCTGCTGGGGCGTGACCTTGCCGTGCGGCAACAGCACCACGGACTTGAGGGGCGCGCCCACATAAGAGGCGTAGAGCGCGGCGGCGGCCGAAGTATCGCCGGTGGAAGCGCAGACGGTCAGCACCTCGTCCCAACCGTGCTTTCTGGTCAGGGCTTTCAGGTAACTGAACGCGCAGGCCATGCCGCGGTCCTTGAACGACGCGCTGGGATTCTGTCCGTCATTTTTATAGGCGAACGACATTCCCACACTCTCGCGCAGGGCGGGCGCGGCCTCGACAACCGGCGTCAGCCCCTCGCCCAGATAGACGATATCCTGTTCTTCCAGCACCGGGGCCATCAGCTCGTAATAGCGGAAAATTCCCCGCAACGCCGTGGAGCGCGAGGCGGCGCGGGCATCGAACAGCTCCCGCCAATACGCGCCGTCGTGCTTCTCCAGGGCGTCGAAGTCGATGTTTTCCAACAAAAACACGCCGCCGCAGTCCGGGCAGGTATACAGCAGCTCATCAATGGGATACCGCTTGCCGCACCCCAGGCAGACGTACTCCATGCGACCGCGGTATGTGGGAAACGTAAGACCATTCACAATAGCGCTCCTTTCAGATGCCGTTCCTTCATGCTTCCGGCAACATCCTTCATGCATTCTTTTTCTTCAGCCAGGGCTTTTCCGTGCCGCAGATCAAGCGCCGGATATTTTCCTTGTGCTTCCAGATCACCAGCACGGCGATCACCAGCGACAAGACGAGGAATTGCCGGTAGCCGGTCGCCAGCAACAAGACGGGCAGCACGATCGCCAGCGTTAAAGACCCCAGAGAAACAAACCCGCTGCGCCAGATGACCGCCATGCAGATCAGGCAGGCCGCCAGCAGCGGCCAGAACGCCAGAGGGATAAACACCCCGATGCCCGTAGCCACCGCCTTGCCGCCACGAAAGCCCGTAAAACAGGAAAACAGGTGCCCCAGAACCGCGGCCAGGGCCACCAGCGTCACAAACACGGCGCTCTGGTTGATGTGCAGCGCCGCCCACACCGGCAACGCGCCCTTGAGAATATCGCAGGCCAGCGTCGCCACGCCCCAGGGGAACCCGCACAGTCGCGCCACATTGGTCGCGCCCACGTTATGGCTGCCCGCGGTGCGCGGGTCCACGCCGCAGAAGGTGCGGCCGATCACCAGACCATACGGCACCGCCCCCAGCAGATACGCACAGATGATCCAAAAAAATTCCGCCATATGCTCCTCCTTCCTTTGCGGGCGGGGCGACTGCCGCCTCAGACCTCCGCCACTTCCAAAAGCTGTATCTCGTTGTAGAGCGGATTGACTTTGCCCAAACGCACCTGCACCCGCTGCCCCGGACACGCCCGTTCGCCGAAAAGATGCCGCCGCCCCCGGACAAACAATTGCTCTCGCGGCAGGCTGACGGAGGCGAAGGCGTCGTTTTCTTCCGTCACCACGGCGTTCCACCAGGCCTTGTCTCCCTGCTGGCGGATATAGAGCAGCTTCCAGTACCGGGGCCGGAAACGCTGCACCTGTCCGACCACATCCAGGCGGGCGTGCAGGGGCATGAGCAGGGCCTCCAGTCCGGCGGCGTCCAGACGTGGCTGACCGGTCCGAAGCCAATGGACGATCTGCGCTTCGTTGATCAGATCCGGATAGCGCCGCAACGGCGACGTGACGGGACTGTACGCCGTCACGCCCAATCCCGCATGGGGTCGGGGGCAGGTTTCGAGACTGGCCGGGGACAAGGCCCGCATAATCCGGGCCATCTGATGCGGCTCTGTCCACACGCCCGCGTATTCCCTGGGAATGCCCACATCCTGGGTACGGTACAGCAGGGGAATGCCGCGTTCTCCGGCCCAGCGCGCTATGGCCGCGCTGGCAAGAATCATCATTTCCGAAACCAGCATCTGCGCCCGGGGCGTGGGCTGCGTCTCCTCCAGACGCACCCTGATCCCGGCCCCTTCTCCTTCCAGCACCAGCTTGGGATCGGGCCGGTCCATGATCACCGCCCCGGCGGCGATGCGCGCCGCCTGCCGGGCCCGGGCCAGGCGTTCGCCCAGCCTCAGTTGTTCCAGGTACGGCGCGGCCGCGTTATCCCGAGAAGGGTCCTCCAGTACGGCCTCGCAATCCTCGTAGCAGAGATTGGCGTCCAGACAGACCTGCTCCACCGACGGCGTACAGGACAGGACGTTCCCGTCCGGGGCCACGTCGCAGGTCACGCACAACGCCGGGCGCACGTTGCCCCGCATGAGCGACAGAACACATGTTCCCAGGGACTCCGGCAACATGTGGTGCGTGCCCTCGGGCAGATACAGGCTCGTGCTCCGCCGGAACACGGCCTTGTCCAACGGCGTGTCAAAGGGCCAGTGCAACGCGGGACAGGCCAGGGCCAGCCTCAGGCGCAGCACGCCGTCCGGCCGTTCTTCCACATGAAAGGCGTCGTCCACATCGCGGGTGGAACGGCTGTCGATGCTGCAGAACGGCAACGGCAGGGTGGGTTCTTTCACGTCCGCCACCTGCCGCGCGATCCCGGCCACGGTTTCGGCATATGCGGTCGCCCAGGCATCGCCCGGACTGTAATCGGCCCTGTCCAGCCAAAAATTGTGGTGCGGCGGCACCAGCCCCCAGGCCACGGCCAGATGCAACGCCATATGCTGGAGATCGGGCAGCCCCTTGATCAGGGTTTTCCAAAGCACATCGTCTTCATGTGTTTCCGGATCGGCGATACGATGCAGCAGAAGGCCGGTCAACCGCTCCCGTACCTCCGGCGCGGGCCATTCGGCGGCATCGGGCAGGGGCAGAGTACGTTTTCTGGAGTGCACGTCCCATAACAAACGAAAAAATGCTCCTCCCGCGCCCACCAGGGCTTCGCGCTGCCGCGCGGCCTCCTGCTCGGCCATGCGGGCTTCCACCGTGGCGGCGGAAAGCACTTCAAAGTCCGGAGGATGAAACTTGAAATGGCTCTTGCAGTTCAGCAAAGCCCGGCCATAGGCGGCCACGGTGTCCGCGTCGGGTTCGGAGCCGAACAGTTCCGCGAACCAGCGGGCCGAAGCGCGCTCCACCTCGCCCTGGGCCATCTCCCAGACGTCCAGAATCGCGACGCCTCCGGCCAGCTCTTCCCGCAGGACGCGATGCCGCTCCAACTGACGCACGGCGGCGTCACGCCCTCCGTCCATGGGGACGTTGGGACCGGACCACGGCAGAAGCCGGTTGATGCCCAGCCGGGTTTCCCGACGATTGGGCAGCAGCAAACGCAGGCGACCGCCCTGCTCTTCCGTGACCAGCGCTATCTGCGGCGCGTTGCCTTCCATGTATTCCACAATGCATCCCGGGCCGGGATACCGCACCACGTCTGCCATATGACCTTCTCTGCAAGAGTATTGATAGTAAAACAGCTTCGCATTGAAATTGCTCTGCCGACGCGGACATCATGCCCGCCCCGGCAGCAGTCCCAGCACATGCCGCCAGCGCGG
The DNA here is from genome assembly GCA_949427775.1 of uncultured Desulfovibrionaceae bacterium. Lineage (GTDB taxonomy): Bacteria > Desulfobacterota > Desulfovibrionia > Desulfovibrionales > Desulfovibrionaceae > CASQEL01. The sequence goes on along the minus strand of CASQEL010000010.1, from coordinate 11,258 downwards.
CAACGCCGGTTCCAGCGCCAGATATCCCTCCGGAACGGCGGCATGCGCCGGAGCCGCCAGAAACGCGGCCGCATCAGCCGCGGACGCGATGCGCGCCACGCCGGGCACCCCCTGCAACGGGCACAAATCCACATCGTCGGCGGGCATCTGGACCATGACCGCCAGCCCCAGCACCGCCGCCTCCAGAGCCACAGTGGTGGAGTTGGACGCCCAGACCACCGTGCCGGGCGTCAGCATTTCCCCGATGGGCGCGGTGGAGATGTCCGGCTGACGCCCGTCGGGGAACAGACGGGACAGACGTTCTTCCACCCCCAGATACGGATGGGGCTTGACCGTCACCCGCCAACCGTCCAGCGCGCCCGCCCGCGCGGCGTCGGCCAGCACGCGCAGATGCTCGTCCACCTCATCGGCAAAAAAACTCGTGACCACCAGCAAACGCCGTTCCGCCACCGAAACCGTCCGCCGTTCCCGCCCGGCCAGATACATATATCGCAGGGCTTCCACTATCCCCAGCCGCGCTTCCGGCATTCCGGCCCCGATCATCTCGTCATACGCGCCCTGACCGTTGCCGAACAGCCGATCCGGCTGAAAAACGTCGGTATCCGGGGCCTCGAAGGTGCGGGGATCGTCAAAGTACCGAAAGTCCGTGGGGCGCACCGTGGAGTGCTGGGCGCCGTAGACCGGTCCGGCCCCGGCCGCGTGCACGGCTTCGGTCAGCATGCGCTCCCAGGGACAGTTTTCCATGGGGAAAATGGTCCAGTCCTGCGGCCCGGCCCAGGCTACATAGCGCTGAAACGCCCGGCGTTGCAGACAGCGTTCCAGGCAGCGCCAGCCGCCGAAGGAGTCTTTCCAGTAGCGCCCAAGATAGGGCCAGAGATCCATCCGCGAACCGGCGAAATGAAACTGCCGCCGCACCTGAGGCTGCATACGCCGACCGGCCAGGGCCAGACGCGCATAGCGGAACAGGGCGGCGCGGATGTCCCGGCTCTCCAGAAACTCCTCCAGATAGTGAAAACTGGCCCCGTCCAGACCTTGCTCCCGAAACGTGTCCCGCAAGGCCAGACACTGTTCCAAAGAGTACTGGGGCGAAGGAAAGCCGACGAACACCCAGTTGACCCGGTGCGCTTCCCCCGGCCGGGGTTGCAGCGCGTCGTGCAGAGATTCCCAGTAGCGGGAACGAAAGCGCCCGGCCGCCGCCTGTGCGGCGTCCACATTGGGGAAATAGGACGCGATGCTGCCCGGATGCGCCACAGCGGGACGCGCGCGGGAGGTGCGCGGCAACAGACGCCGTTCGCGCCCCAGCCAGACGAGGAAACGCCCCAGCGCCTTGCAGGGGCCGGGCAACGCATAGTACAGCCGACGCAACGCGGATCGGAGCATCAGTTCCCTCAAGGCGGCGAGACCGCGCGTCACGGCCGCCGACCACCGTCGTGACCCGCTGTCGCACCGCCGGAAAGCGCGGCCGGTCGCCGCGCAGAACGTCTCCAGCGCGCGGGCCAGCCGGGCGTCGCCGCCCGCCAGGGCAAGTCCCTCGTAGCCGCCCTCCTCCACCAGCAGTTCCAGCGCTCTGAGCTTGAGGGCGGGCCAGAGATCGGGGGTCACTTTGGGATGTTTTTCAAACAGCAGGGAACACCACCACATGGACAAGTCGTCCCCGGCCTTGAGACGCTCCTGCACGGCAACGCCGTCCACGGACAACCGCCCCAGATCAAAAACCCAGGCCACAAGTTCCCCGCGGATGTCCCTCAGGCGGGCGTGGAGCGCCCCCGGCACGGAAATCTGTCCTTCCGGCACATCCAGTCGGTCCCATACGGCCACGTCGCCGCAAGAAACAGTGGAGGAGCGCTCTCCCGCAAGTACCAAAAGCTCACGCATGGAAACACCGCCTGTCGCAGCCGCGCGCGTCGCCGACGGTTCGCACGCCTAGCCCTTGCGGGCGGCGAACGCCCCGCGGATGCTCGCCGTGTACGGCGCGTGCAGCACCCCCTGTTCCGTGATGATTCCGGTAATCAGCGCGGCGGGCGTGACGTCAAAGGCGAAGTTGTATACCGGCACGCCGTCCGGCGTGAGCCGCGTGTCCCCCATGTGCGTCACCTCGCGGGCCGGGCGCTGCTCAATGGGTATGGCGCTCCCGTCGTCCAGCGTGGTGTCGATGGTGGACAGCGGCGCGGCCACAAAAAACGGGATGCCGTGCTCTCTGGCCAGCAGCGCCACGGAATAGGTGCCGATCTTGTTGGCCGTATCGCCGTTGGCGGCGATACGATCCGCCCCCACCACCACGCACTGGACCATGCCCCGGCGCATCAGCAGACCGCAGGCGTTGTCGCAGGCCACGGCGACGGGAATGCCGTCCGCCTGGAGTTCGTACGCCGTCAGGCGCGCGCCCTGCAAAAAGGGACGTGTCTCATTGGCGATGACCGAAATCTTTTTTCCCTCTTCCCAAGCCGCGCGGATGACGCCCAACGCCGTGCCGTATCCGGCCGTGGCCAACGCGCCCGCGTTACAGTGGGTCATAATCGTGTCGCCGTCCTGAATGCAGGCCGCGCCGAACCGCCCCAAGGTCTTGTTGGCGGCGATGTCCTCCCGCTGCACGGCGGCCGCCTCCGCCCGCCAGACGCGCACCAGCAGGTCGGGGTCCATGTCCCCGGCGTTCCGCCACACGCGGCGCATGCGATCTACCGCCCAGCGCAGATTGACGGCCGTGGGACGGGCTTCCGCCAGCCGATGCAGGAGCGCATCCAGCCGATCCCGCCAATCCGGGCCGTCGCCCGCTTCCAGCAGCGCCAGCACGCAGCCCCAGGCCGCGGTGACGCCGATGGCGGGCGCGCCGCGCACCACCATATTCCGCAACGCCGCCACCACGTCATCGGTCGTGCGGCAGGGCACATACTCCTCCCGCAGAGGCAACAGCCGCTGATCCAGCAGCAAAAGCGCATTCTCACCGGAATCGAAACGGATATGCTTTTCCATGGAATCTCCTTGGATTTCAACAGACGGTGTCCCGCCGCCCGACGGCGTTCCTCCGGCGCGCGGCGTTGCAAGACCGGCAGTGACCTTGCGGCATGTTCAATACAACTTCGCCCGATGTTTGCCTTGCGCCTTGCCGGGCGAAAATATTCGGCTTTTCGCGGACGGCATTGTGATGAGGGCTGACCCTGAAAATACGCGGATTCCGACGCGGCGGACGGGCAAAAAGACACAGCGTCAACCCACGCTACCCGCCGGATGTGACTTTACGCACCAACAGATCATCTCCCGGCAATAGTTGTCTGTCCGGAGTGAGCAACTCTCCGTCGCGGGCCACCAGCGCCGTTTCCTCGCGCAGGCGCAATGCCTCCAGCAACTGTCGGGCGGTTTTCGGGCGCGGCAATACCAGGCGCGTTCCTTCCGGCTGCACCAGCACCGTGACCGTGGGAGACGCGCACTCAGGCCGATGTGTCGTATTTTCTGCATGCATCCGGTGAAGATAGCCATTTTGCCGGGGGCAAGGCAACACCATTTTTGCTCTCTGACCACTTGTTTTACGCCGGGGATCATGGTAGCCGCATACCATGTTTGCCACAGACTTCTCCCAATACCTGGAACGCTTCGCCATCGCCGCCGTTCCCGCCCTGCTGGGCATTATCCTGCACGAAATAGCGCACGGCTGGATGGCCGAGCGACGCGGCGATCCCACCGCCCGCTTCATGGGCCGACTGACGCTCAACCCCCTTCCGCATGTCGATCCCCTGGGCCTGATGGTGTTCGCCCTGACGAGTCTCACAGGCTCCTTCGTCTTCGGCTGGGCCAAACCCGTGCCCGTCAACCCCCGGTATTTCCGCAATCCGGCCAAAGACATGATGCTGGTGTCCCTGGCCGGGCCGCTGACCAACATGTTGCTCGCCCTGGCGTTTGCCGTGCTTCTGCGCGGCGTGGCGGAATTCGCCCTGGACGCGGACTGGAAAAGCAACGCCAATCTGATATTTCTGGTATCCATGCTTCAGGCGGGCGTGATCATCAATTTCGGTCTGGCCTGGCTGAATCTGCTGCCTGTCCCGCCGCTGGACGGGAGTAAAATCCTGGCCTATTTCCTGCCCCCGGACGTCGCCTGGCGTTTTATGGGGGCGGAACGCTACGGCTTCGTCATTCTTTTACTGTTGCTGGCGACCGGGGTTCTGGGCTACGTTCTCGGGCCGTTGGTGCGCACCTCTACAGATTTGGCGTTCTCCCTTGTGGGGCTCATGTAGGCGGAGGACGCGACACCGCGCCGCGGCATTCCGCCCGACGCATTCCGAAAACAGCTAGTTATGTCGTTACGGCATACTCAGGAGGATTCATGGACACCCCGCGCGTGCGCACAGTTTCCGGCATGCGGCCTACCGGGCCGCTGCATCTCGGTCACTACTTCGGCGTTCTTAAAAACTGGGTGGCGATGCAGGAAGAAATGGAAGCGTTTTTCTTCGTGGCCGACTGGCACGCCCTGACCAGCGACTACGCCGATACTTCCAACCTGCGTGCCAATATTCTTGAAATGGTCAAGGACTGGGTGGCCGCGGGCATAGATCCGCAAAAATGCGTCATCTTCCGTCAGTCCTCGATCAAGACTCATGCTGAGCTCTCGCTGCTGTTGTCCATGATCACGCCCGTGTCCTGGCTGGAACGCAACCCCACCTACAAGGAACAGCAGCAGGAAATCACCGCCAAGGATCTCGGGAACGCCGGTTTTCTGTGTTATCCCGTGCTCATGGCGGCGGATATTCTCATGTACCAGCCCCGATGGGTGCCGGTGGGCCAGGATCAGCTCCCCCACCTGGAGCTGACCCGCGAAATCGCCCGCCGCTTCAATCACCTCTACGGCGAGGTGTTTCCGGAGCCGGAGGCGCGCCTGACGCCCGCCGCCAAGTGCCCCGGTCTGGACGGCCGCAAAATGTCCAAAAGCTACAACAACGGCATCTTTCTGCGCGACAGCATGGACAGCGCCGCCCAAAAGATCAAGGGCATGTTCACGGACAAAAACCGTCTGCGCAAAACCGATCCCGGCAATCCGGACATCTGCAATCTGTTCCCGTACCATGTGCTGATGGCCGACCCGGAACAGCAGGCTGAAATCCGCGAAGGCTGCACCAGGGCCACACTCGGTTGTGTGGAATGCAAGGCCATGTTCCTCAAAAACCTTGCCGAGCTGCTGGAACCGTTGCAGACGCGTCGCTCCTTTCTGGATCACAATCCGGATATCGTGCATGAGATCATCCAGAAGGGCAATATCCAGGCGCGCAAAGTGTCCGCCAGAACCATGAATCTGGTCCGCAAAAAAATGGGATTATAATTATTTGAAACTGCTTGCCATTGATTACGGTCTGACCCGCACGGGCGTGGCCGTCACGGACGCGGGAGGGCGCATGGCCTTCCCGCGTTGCACAGTGACCATGGCCCCCGGCGCCACACGGGCCGCTTTTTTTGAAAAACTGTTGCGCGTCATCGCTGACGAAGCGCCGCGGGCATTGGTCGTGGGATTGCCCCTGCGGGAAAACGGCGAGGAAACGCTCACCACGCGCCAGGTTCGCCATTTCACGGAACGCCTCAAACGGCGCGTGGATCTGCCCGTCTATTTCATGCCCGAACTGCTCAGCTCGCGGGAAGCCGAAGCGGACCTGCGCGAGGTCGGCGTCCGCGCGCGTGACAGGCGCGCCGTGCTGGATCAGCAGGCGGCGGTGCGCATTCTTGAATCTTTTCTCAACGAACCGGACGACCGCCGGAGGACGGCATGAAGACGTTGCTGCGCCTTATGGGGCTGTTGCTGCTTTTGGCCCTGACAGCCGGAGGTTTCGCGATCCGGGAAGGCAAGACATTTCTGGAAACGCCCCCCGCTTCTCCCGGCGAACAGGCGCTGTTCGATGTGGAGCCGGGCACGCCCTTCGTCAGGGTGGCCGCGCGACTGCAACAGCAAGGCATCATCACCAACGCCCGCTACTTCGGGTGGCTGGCCCGTTACAAAAAATGGGACAACAAGCTCCAGGCCGGGCGTTTTGCCCTGAACACCGGCTGGACGCCGGAACAGGTGCTGGACCAGTTGGTCAACGGGCATCCCGTGCTCTACCGGATCACCTTGCGCGAAGGACTGACCTGGTGGGAAACAGCCAGGATTCTGGAAGAAGCCGGATTCGTCCGGGCGGAAGACTTTCGCCGGGTCATTTTCGATCCGGCGTTTCTGCGTCACTACGGCATTCCCTTCAGCAATGCCGAAGGGTTTCTCATGCCCGACACCTATTTGCTCAAAAAGGCCGACAAACCGGATCTCGCCGCCGCGCGCGCCGTGGCCGGACGGTTGGCGGACACTTTCTGGCAGAAAACGGCCCGGCTCTGGCCGAACGGGAAACGCCCCACGGGCGAGCGGTTGCGGCGCCTGGTGATTCTGGCCTCGGTAGTGGAAAAGGAAACCGCCATCCCGACCGAACGAGCGCGAGTAGCGGGCGTGTACGCCAACCGCCTGCAACGAAACATGCTGCTGCAGGCCGATCCCACGGTCATCTACGGTTTGGGTCCGGGCTTCAACGGCAATCTGCGCCGCGCGCATCTCAACGATCCCAACAACCTGTACAATACCTACCAAAGGCCCGGCCTGCCTCCCGGCCCCATCTGTTCGCCGGGCGTCGCCGCCCTGCGGGCCGCCATCACGCCGGAGGCCCACAACTTTCTCTACTTCGTCGCCAAAACCGACGGCGGCGAACATGACTTCAGCACCAATCTGAACGATCACAACAAAGCGGTGCGCCGGTATCTGGAAAATCGTAAAAAGCGCTGACGCCGCCGACCGCACAACCGCAACGATATGTCCACCGGGCGCATGGACCTGCGCCCCGAAGCCGTCTATAGTGACGCGGCGCCCGCCCAATTTCCGCGGACATTTCCCGGCGCAAAGGAATTTCTGATGAAATACCTGATCATGGAAGATTTCTCCGGCCAGCCCGTGCCCTTTATTTTTCCCCGGCGGGTAGACCACGCCGACATGCGCGATCAACTGCCATACGGCGCCACGCTGTCAGGGGGCTATGTGGAACTGAATGACGGCGCGGTACGCTGCCACGGCGGCAATGCCGAGCTGGGCATCAAAGCCTGCCCGGATGATGCCGATATCATTTCGGAATCCCTGCGCAAACGCTGATCGGCCGGATGACGGCGCATAGTGCTGATGGCGGATGCTCCTCTCGGACTGCTGATCGCGGGCACGCGCAGCGGCTGCGGCAAAACCACGGTCACTCTGGCGTTGCTGGCGGCTCTGGCCCGACGGGGCTGCGCGGTGCAGGCCTGCAAGGTCGGACCGGATTTTATAGATCCCACGCACCACGCGGCGCTGACGGGACGCCCTTCCTATAACCTGGACACCTGGATGGGCGGGCCGGAGGGCATGGAGAGGGTCTTTGCCCGCGCATTGCGGTCGTCTCCGGCGGATCTGGTGCTGGTTGAGGGCGTTATGGGGCTTTTCGACGGGGCGCGGGAGACCGGCGGGGCGGGGTCTTCAGCCCATGTGGCCCGCCGACTGGGACTTCCCGTGCTGCTGGTGGCGGACGTGCGCGGCATGGCCCAATCGGCGGCCGCGTTGGCGCGGGGATATCTTCAGCATATGCCGGAACTGACCTTTGCGGGCGTGGTCTGTACGCATGTGGGCGGTCGGGGACACCGGGACATGCTCCGCGAAGCGTTCGCCGCGGCCGCCCTCCCGCTGCTCGGCCTGTTGCCCCGCGAGGGTGCGCCTGAACTCTCTTCCCGCCATCTGGGCCTGCTCATGGCCCATGAAGCGGCCCTGACGACCGCGCAGCGGAATGCCGCGGCCGACTGGCTGGAACGGCGCATGGATTTGGATGCGCTGTTGGCCCGGTTGCCGCGTCTGCGGCATGGGCACGGTAGGCAGGAACGTTCCCCGGAGATTTCGCTTCCACCTCGCCGACAGCAAAATACCCCCCCCCCGCCTGGGTATCGCCCGCGACGAAGCTTTCTGCTTTCTCTATCCCGACATCCCGGATACGCTGCGGGACCTGGGCCTGGAGCCGGTATTTTTCTCGCCGCTGCGAGACGACGCGCTTCCTCGGGATTGCGCGGCCCTGTATTTTCCCGGGGGCTACCCGGAGCTTCACTGTGCGGCCCTGTCCGGCAACGCGTCTTTGCGGAGCGCCGTGCGCCGCTTCGCCGCTGCCGGAGGCATTGTGTACGGCGAATGCGGCGGATATATGTATCTTATGGAAAATATTGAAATTCAAGGACAGCACTGGCCCATGACAGGCTGTCTGCCCTTGTCTTGTCGCCTGGAGGAAAAACGCAGCGCCCTGGGCTATCGCGAAGTGACGCCTGCCGGGCCGGGGATATTCCTGCCGCCGGAACGCGCCGACATTCCCCCCTCGGGACGCGGCCATGAGTATCACTATGCCCGCATCGTGCCCCGTATCCCTTCTTCGCGCCGCCCCCCGTCGTCCGACGGCGCAACAGCGGACCATCCCCTCCATTCCGGCGACAACGCCGAAACATTGCACGGACGGATCGTTGCGCCCGGCCTCCCCCTCCGGCCGTTGTGGCACGTCCGCGATCGCAACGGCCGTCCGCTCCCCGACGAAGGCGCGGTTATGGGCAATACAGCGGGCTCCTGGATACATTTGTATCCGGAAGGCGCACGCGCGTTACTGGAAAATTTGTCCGCGGTCATCCGCAACACTGTCCCCGTTTCAGGAAGCATAGCATGAGCACACTGGACCCCGCCTCCACGCCGGAGAGCATCGAATCCCGTTCCTTCGCCATCATCGACGCCGAAATTCCCGAACCCCGCCCGTTCCGTGGTCCCGCCTGGCAGGTGGCCCGACGGCTTATCCACACCACAGGCGATCCGGGCATCCTGTCCGACCTGCGCCTGCCGGACGACGCCGTGGCCGCAGGAGCGGCGGCCTTGCGCCGGGGGTGCACCGTGTTTACGGACACGGAAATGGCCCGCTGCGGCATGACGCCGCGTCGTCTGGCTCCCCTGGGCGTTCGTGTGGAAACCCTTATGGCCCAGCCCGGCGTCGCCGAGCGCGCCGGGAATGCCGGCATCACCCGCGCCCGCGCGGGCGTCCTGAGCATAGCGCCGCGCCTCTCCGGGGCCATCGTGGCCATCGGCAACGCCCCCACCGCCCTGCTGGCCCTGCTGGAACTGCTGGATGCGGGAACGCCGCCTCCGGCCCTGATCATCGGCATGCCCGTGGGGTTTGTGAATGCCGCCGAATCCAAAGAACTCCTGCACGCACGCCCCTACCCTCATCTGACCCTGCTGGGCCGCAAGGGCGGATCGCCGCTGGCGGCGGCGGCCGTCAACGCCCTGGCCGTGCTGGCGGAAAGACACGGCACGTAATCGGTCTCGCCTTTGTTTCGGCGACAAACAGGGGCCGTTCCGCTCCAGAATACTTATGGGAAAAACAGACTCCGTGTGATATACGTCACGGTGTGCATTTCCCATTCACGCCATGCTGTGTCTATACAGGAAAATGCACAGCCATATCACAAGGAGAATCACCATGTTTTGCAATCAATGCGAGCAGACGGCCAAAGGACAGGGCTGCACCGTCATGGGAGTGTGCGGCAAAACCGGAACCACGGCGGACACGCAGGATCTGCTTGTTCAGGCTCTGCGCACCCTGGCGCTGACGGCCCTCAAGGCGCGCGACAAAGGCATTGTGGATGCGGAAACCGACGGATTCATGGCCAAGGCCCTGTTCAGCACCCTGACCAACGTCAATTTTGACGAAGAAGCCCTGATGCTCATGGTGCGGGAAGCCGTCCGGCGGCGCAAGAAACTGGCCGTGCGCCTGGGCTGCACCACCGCCGCCGATGACGCGGCCGTGGACAAGTCTGTGGAGGAACTCCGCGGACAGGCCAAAAATCCCTCCGAATTCGCCGACGATCCGAACGTGCGCTCGGCCATGCAGATACTGCTGTTCGGCCTCAAGGGTGTGGCCGCCTACGCGGATCACGCCGCCATTCTGGGACAGACCGATCCGGATCTGTACGCCTTCATGTACGGCGCGCTGGCCGCCGGATTCGACGACACGACGCGGACGCTGGACGACTGGCTGGAACTGGTGACGGGCTGCGGCCAGGCCAACCTGCGGGCCATGGAACTGCTGGAAACGGGCAACACCGGAACCTACGGACATCCCGTGCCCACGCAGGTTTCGCTGGGGCACAAAAAGGGCAAGTGCATTCTGGTGTCCGGCCATGATCTCAAGGATCTTCACGCGCTGCTGGAGCAGACCGCCGGAAAGGGCATCAACATCTACACCCACGGCGAAATGCTGCCGGCCCACGGCTACCCCGAACTCCATAAATTCCCGCACCTGGTCGGACACTTCGGCACAGCCTGGCAGAACCAGCAGAAAGAACTCCCCGAGTTTCCCGGCGCGGTGCTGTTTACCACCAACTGCATTCAGAATCCCGGGAATTACGGCGACAAGGTGTTCACCAGCGGCGTCGTGGGCTGGCCGGGACTGGCGCACTGCCAGGATCGCGACTTCAGCCGGGTCATCGAAAAAGCCCTGTCCCTGCCCGGTTTCGCCGAAGATGCGCCGGGCAAGACCGTCACTGTGGGCTTCGGCCGCAAAACGCTTCTTGACGCCGCCCCGGCCGTGCTGAACGCGGTGAAGTCCGGGGCCATCAGGCATATCTTCCTTGTGGGCGGCTGCGACGGCGCCAAGCCCGGCCGCAACTACTACACGGAATTTGTGGAAAAAGCGCCCGGGGATACGTTGATCCTGACCCTGGCCTGCGGCAAGTTCCGCTTCTTCGACAAGGATCTCGGCGCCATCGGCGATTTCCCCCGTCTGCTGGACGTGGGCCAGTGCAACGACGCCTATGCCGCCGTGCAGGTGGCGCTGGCGCTGGCTGAAGCCCTGGGCTGCACCGTCAACGATCTGCCGTTGTCTCTGGTGCTTTCCTGGTACGAACAGAAAGCCGTAGCCATCCTGCTGACCCTGCTGGCCCTGGGGGTGAAGAACATCCGCCTCGGCCCCTCGCTCCCGGCCTTCGTCACTCCGGATATCCTGAAGCTCCTGGTGTCGAAATGGAACATCACGCCCATCTCCACGCCTGAGGAAGATCTCCACGCGCTGTCGGCGTAAAACCGGCTTGCACGAATCGCTTTCGTCCGGAGGGGAGAGCCCAATGTGAAAACAGGGGTCTCCCCTCCCCCTGTCTTCCGTGCCCTGTCTTGACATCCTCCCCCGCCTAAAGTCGGGGGATTCCTATCGGTAGCGGCTACGCCG
>CASQEL010000009.1 GCA_949427775.1 uncultured Desulfovibrionaceae bacterium | reverse complement strand
AGGGGTTTGGGGGCGAGCAGCCCCCAAGAGCGCATTTCAACCTGAAAATGCTCTGATAGCCGGGTTGCAGGACAGGAATCCTGCATGAGACTTCCCTTGAACGCATGAAGGCCATGGGAAGCGTCGGGGCGGGAAACAGGAGCACAAAAAAAGCCCTCCATTCCGATACGGAACGGAGGACCCCGATTTTTGTCCTCGCGCATGGACCATCCGGCAAAGCCCCGTGCCGGAGGCGTGTCCTTGAACACCTATCCAGGCAGGTCTTCCGACTCACCCCGCTGTCGCCCGGTCTTCCCGGATGCAACGGCATCCAGTGACACGCGAGGGGCGCAGCTTCACGGAGTTTACGGCGGCGGGTCCGTTCCCGGTTTGCACGGGATTCCCTATTGAGCCCTGTACGGGCGCCTGAATACGGAGCAAATGTAGACAAGGCGGCGGTCCCTGTCAATCGGCGCCTGATGCAGACGCAGGGCAATCGCACGAACGAAGATAATCTGTTGAAAATATTGGCGATGCATGTGTCGGTCACTACAATTTTTCTTTGTTATTTCAAAGAGTTCTACGCTTCATGCGATTGCCCCGGATGCGGACGTGTCGCATGCCGCTCTCCTGCAAAACCCCGCTTTCCAAGCCCCGGCCGGTAATGATATATACGCCCGCAGTCGTTGCGCGGTGCGCGTTTCACACACGGCCCCGCGGGACATTGCGAACAGCGTCCGGTTTCTTTTGTTTTCGCAGCCAAAGGATTTTTTCATGTCCACCGTTGCCGCCGCGCCCTGCCGGGCGCATATCGACCTCAGCGCCATCCGGCACAATCTCCGCCTTCTGGGCGACCCCCGGCGCGTCATGCCCGTCGTCAAGTCCGATGCTTACGGCCACGGCCTTTTGCCGGTGGCCGGAGCGCTGGACGCTGAAGGCGTCACGCATTTCGCCGTCGGCAATGTGGGGGAAGCCCATCAGTTGCGACAGGCCGGGTTCCGCCAGACGCTGGTGGCCCTGATGGGCGCGCCCACAAGGGAAGAAATGGCGCTGGCCGCGCAGGAGCATATTCTTCCCCTGGCGCACAGCTTCGCCTCCCTGGATCGGGCCGCGGCCACGGGTACGCCGGAACGCCCGGTCGAAGTGGCCATCAAGTGTGAAACCGGCATGTCCCGACTGGGATTTGAGCCCGACGACCTTCCCGCGCTGCTGGAAAAGCTCCGCGCCACGCCCGGCATCCGGCCCATGCTGGTCCTGTCGCATCTGGCCTGCGCCGACATGCCCGAAGAAGACGCCTACACCCGCGCTCAGGCGCGTGTTTTCGCCGAAATGGCGGCGACTCTGACCGAAGCATTCCCGCACCTGCGGCGTTCGTTGACCAACTCGGCAGGCAGCCTGGCCTATCCGGAACTCCGGTATGATCTGATGCGCCCGGGCCTGGCTCTGTACGGCTGCAATCCGTTTCACGGCACCGTGTCGCGCGAGTTGGGCGCCGCGCTGAAACCGGCCATGAGCGTCAGCGCCACCGTACTGCAGGTTCGGGACGTGCGTCCCGGCCAATCCGTCAGCTACGGCCGCGCCTTCACCACCGCCCGTGCCGCGCGGATCGCCGTGCTGGGTGTAGGGTATGCGGACGGCTACTCGCGGGGTCTGTCGGATCGGGGGCTGGTGACGATAGCCGGATACCGCGCGCCGGTACGCGGACGAGTGTGCATGGGAATGCTCATGGCGGAGGTGACGGACATTCCCGCCTCCATACACGAGGGCGACACGGCCTGGCTGTTGGGCGGCCCCGGGGCGCAGGCCCTTACCGCTCAGGACGTGGCGGACATATGGGGCACCATCCCCTACGAAGTGCTCTGCCTGCTGGGACGCAACGCGCGGCGCTACTGACGCGGGACGGCGTCCGCCTGTAGCCCGGCACAGCGCGCGCCTCGACCGGACATATACCCTATATCTCCACAAGCATGCGTTTTTGCAAAGATTTTTTACACCCGACATACAGACAGTCTTCCGTTCTGTCCAGACACAACACGTGCGCGTAGCGCCCGGCACGGGATGCAGCGGCGGCGGCATCGCGCCCCAGTGCACGGCACGTCGGGCAGGCATCGCGGGGGATATGCAGGCACAAAGAACGCTCCACACGATTGGAGCGTGTTTCGATGCGTCCCAGGCCGGAACAATCAGGGCACAGGCGGTAGCCTTCTTCCTGTTCCTCACGCAACATGTCGGTATCGTAAAAAATATCCTTGTGCCGCACCCAGAAGCCGTCTTCTTCCCGTCCGTCCGTGGGACGTGCGGGCGGACGCCGGTACAGCGCGACCACTTCGTCGCACAGGCGACGGATATAGTCCGAGACTTCCCGGCGCTGCCGCGTGGCCTCCGGCGTCCAGTCCGGCTCGCGAATATCGTCCGTGGGCAGACCGGCCAGAGCCAGGCAGATGGCCAGGTTCACATAGGGCAACGCGCCCCGGATGGCGTAGCCGCCTTCCAGCACCGCGATATGTGGGGCGAGACGACGGTTCAGTTCCGCATATCCCCGGGCGGAAAGCCGCATGTTGGCCAGGGGATCGGTAAAGTGATTGTCCTGCCCCGCGGAGTTGATGATCAGATCCGGCCGAAAATCGGCCAGCAGCGGCAGAACCGCGTTGTCCATGACGTACAGATAGCCTTCGTCGGAGGTTTCCGGCGGCAGGGGAATATTGATCGTCCGTCCCAGGGCGGCCGGGCCTCCCGACTCGTACAGAAACCCCGTGCCGGGATAGAGCGTGCGTCCGTCCTGATGCAGTGAAATGAACAGGGTGTCAGGGTCGTTCCAGTAGATGTCCTGCGTGCCGTCCCCGTGATGACAATCGGTATCCACGATGGCCACGCGCAGAGGGCGTCCGTCCGGACGGGGAAAGCGCACGCGCAGATGTTCGATCATCACGGCTTCCATGTTCACATTGCAGAAGCCGCGGTTGCCGTGGGTCACGCGCATGGCATGGTGTCCCGGAGGCCGCACCAGGGCGAATGCCCTGGCTTCCCTGCCTTCCATGACCAGCCGCCCGGCCCGCAACGCCCCGCCCGCCGAAGCCAGGTGCGACGCGGTGCAGACCCGGCGCACGTCGGGCAGGCAGAAATGCACGCGTTCGATGTCTCCCCAGGCGGCCAGCTCCGGCCGGTACTCGGTGATGCCGGGAATATCGAACAAGCCCTCTTCCAACAGTTGATCCTGCGTGTACAACAGGCGCTCTTCGCGTTCGGGATGGGTAGGCGTGATGGCCCAGTCGAAAGCCGGAAAAAACACGACCCCCAGCCCGTGCGCGGCGCGCGGCAGCGATTCATGCATCTTCGTCATCCGCGTGTTCAAAAATATCCGACGCATAACGGGCGTACGTCGTCGTATGGGCAAAATGCGCCATCCCCTGCACGAATGCCAGATTGGTACGGGCCACGGCCGCCAGCAACGGGCCGTCGCCGTCGCGCACGACAAAAAGGCCGCCCGGCCCCGCAGCGGCACGGTACACGACGCAGCAGAGCAGGTTCTCATCTCCGAAAGCGCAGTAGGGGTTGAACGGTCCGGGAAACACGCCCTCGCCGCCCCATCGCTCCAGATCCCGCACCAGAGCCGCGTCGTCGCCATCGTCGAAACGCAGACGTTTGCCGTCATACTTCAGGGAATAGACTTCGCATGTCATGGCGTACCTCCGTTACTCCACCACCCGGCCGAATTCCCGCAGCTTGGCCTCCACAGCGGACACGCATTGCAGCAGCACGTCTTCAGGCGGGCAGGAAGCGTCGATGATGGCGAAGCGATCCGGTTCCCCGGCAGCCCGCTCCAGATACCCCTCGCGGACCCGCGTATGGAACGTCAAACTCTCTGACTCGAAACGGCCTTCGGAAATAACCGTTCCTTCCTCTTTGTTGCGCTGTCCGGCGCGTATCAGCCCCATCTCCGGGGGCAGGTCCAGCAACAACGTCAGATGCGGCCACAGGCCGCCGATGGCGAGGTTATTCACCGCCACCAGCTGGTCCGTGTCCATGCCCCGGCCGTAGCCCTGATAGGCGACGGTGGAATCCACATAACGGTCACAGAGCACGATCTGCCCTTCGTCCAAAGCCGGTCGGATGACTTCGCCCACATGTTGGGCGCGATCCGCCAGAAACAGGAACAGCTCCGCCTTGCTGCGCAGCCCTGTGGTCCGGGCGTCCAGCAACACGGCGCGGAGCCTGCGCCCCAGCGAACAGCCGCCGGGCTCGCGCGTCGTGCAGACTGTATACCCTTTATTCTGAAGATGGTCGGCCAGCAGGCGCTGGGCCGTGGATTTGCCCGCCCCTTCTATGCCTTCAAAAGTAATAAACATTGATCCTCCAACGCAGGCTGAACTGCTTTGCGCGTACGGGCCGCCTTTTCCGGGCGGGACGTTTCCTTGGGCAGAGGCGTATGCACGGGCCGGTGCAGGAATCGCCCCAGTGTGGGTTGATAGGCGGTCCAGCCGGTCTGATCCTCGGCCCATCCTTCGAACAGGGAACGGCATTGCGCCATTTTGGCGTCCAGATTGTCGGCGTAGTGCAGGGCCAGAGCTTCCGGCGTCTGGGGCAGGCGCGCCGCCCCGAACTCCGGAGTCCCGTGATGGCTGAGAATCAGGTGTTTGAAGTGCCGGATCAACTCCGGCTCCAGACCGGACCTGGCCAGAAACGGCGCCAGCCGCTCCAGCGCCAGTTCCATATGCCCGAGCAGGCGCCCCTCGTCCGTGTAGTCGTTGACGAGCCCGCCCGTGAACTCCCATATTTTGCCGATGTCGTGGAATACGGCTCCGACCAGCAGCGTCTGGCGATCCAGGTCCGGATAGTGATCGGCGATGCGCAATGCCAGTTGCGCCACGGACAAGGTATGTTCCAACAGCCCCCCCACGTAGGCGTGGTGCACGCCCTTGGCGGCCGGGGCCGTCAGCAGCAGGGAACGGATGGCCTCATCCCTGAATACGGAAAGCGCGAATTTGCGCCACGGCGTATAGGTGAGTTCGCGCTTGCACAGCGCCAGCAGCTCGTCCAGCATTTCCTGCGCCGGGCGGGAACTGGCGGGCAGAAAATCCCCGAGATCCAGCGCCGCCTGCTCAGCCTCGGACAGCAGACGCATGCGCTCCACCGTGATCTGCACCTGTTCCCGGAACACGCCGGAACGCCCTTCCACCGCCACCATCTGTCCCGGCGCCAGACTGGCGAACTCCTGGCTCAGAGGGCTCCAGATCTTGGCGTCCACCGTGCCCGTGGCGTCACGCAGCTCCAGCCGCCAGAACGGACCGTTGCGCGATTGCTGGAGCGCGGCGGCGCCGATGAGAAAGGTCGACCGCACCTCGTCGGCCGGGCCAATATCTTTGACGGATTGTCGTCTTTCCATGTATCACCCAATGCAACGCGCGGGGCGTGCTTCTTTGTCGGCATCCGCCCGATGAAGCATATGCTCCCCGCAGCGGGAATGTTGGCAAAAACCGGTTCCGCGAGCGGGCAGGCCGCATGCGCGACGCGCGGCCGACCGGGACGTTGCGCAAAAAGAACCGCATTCAGCTTTCCTTCTTTCAAAGGTCTTGTCAAATGAAGATGCTCCTGACCAACGACGACGGCATACACGCTGTGGGATTGCGCGCCATATACGCGGCGCTGACCGAGGCGGGCCATACGGTGCATGTGGTCGCGCCCATGACGGAACAGTCCGCCGTGGGCCATTCGCTGACCGTATTTCAGCCTCTGCGGGTCAAAGAAATCCGGGAAACAGGCTTTGAAGGTCTGGGCGTGCACGGCACGCCCACGGACTGCGTGAAACTGGCCTTGTCCCAACTGCTTCCGGAACCGCCGGATATGGTGATCTCCGGCATCAACGCCGGTCCCAACGTGGGGCCGGACATTCTGTATTCCGGCACGGTGGCCGCCGCCACGGAGGCCGCCCACTCCGGATTTCCGGCCATGGCGGTGTCGTATGACGGTTTCCGCCCCGCGGATCTCTCGGAGCAGGCCCGCCATGCCGCCGCGTTGGCGCCGCGCCTGGCATGGAAGCGTCTGCCGCCGCGTTGCGTGATCAACGTCAACTATCCCGATCGTCCCATGGCGAACACCCGCCCTCTGCGCATCTGCCCCCAGACCACGGCCGTGTGGAAAGACGATTATGACGAACGCCTGGATCCTCGCGGCTCGCGCTACTGGTGGCTGACGGGCGTCATTCCTCCCGAACAGGTCAACGCGGCCTCGGATCGGGCGCTGCTCAGCAAAGGACACATCACCATGACGCCCCTGCGCTTCGACTTCACGGACAGGGAAAGTCTGGCCACATTGGAGGACATGAACCTGGCCTCCCTGCAATAATTCTGTAACAGGGAACAATCATTCAAGAAATTTTACTTTCCTTTTATATGGTGTTCAGGTAGTTTTGGTCCTATAGAGTACAAAAGCACTGCCGTATCCGGTTCGCGGAGCATGCGCCGCCTGCTTTCACAGCAGCGGCGCGGCCGCAGCGGCAGAGCACGAACTACAACAGTATATCTTAAAATATTCAAGGAGGATGCCATGCCGCTGATCGGACCCAAAGACATGTTTGAGCGCGCCTATCGGGGAGGCTACGCCATCGGCGCCTTTAACGTAAACAACATGGAAATCATCCAGGGCATCATGCAGGCCGCGGCGGAAGAGAAAGCTCCCGTCATTCTTCAGGTTTCCGCCGGAGCCCGCAAGTACGCCGGACAGAAATACATCATGAAGCTGGTGGAGGCCGCTCTGGACGAGAGCGACGTGCCGGTCGTGGTGCACCTGGACCACGGTCCTTCGTTTGAAATGTGCAGGGACTGCATCGACGGCGGTTTCACCTCGGTGATGATCGACGGCTCGCATCTGCCCTTCGAGGAAAACATCGCCATGACCAAACAGGTGGTGGAATATGCCCACCCCAGGGGAGTGTGGGTGGAAGCCGAACTGGGCAAACTGGCCGGTGTGGAGGAACATGTCTCCTCCGCCGATCACGTCTATACCGACCCTGACGAGGCTGTGGAGTTTGTGCGGCGCACCGGATGCGACTCCCTGGCCGTCGCCATCGGCACGAGCCACGGCGCCTACAAATTCAAGGGCGAAGCCAAGCTTGACTTTCCCCGTCTGGAAAAGATCGCCGCCAAGCTGCCCGGATTCCCTCTGGTGCTGCACGGCGCATCCAGCGTGCCCGCGGAATTCGTCAAAATGTGCAACGCCTACGGCGGCAACGTGGGCGACGCCCAGGGCGTGCCTGAAGACATGCTGCGCAAGGCGGCCGCCATGGCCGTGTGCAAAATCAACGTCGATACGGACATCCGCCTGGCCCTTACCGCCAGCGTCCGCAAGTATTTCACAGAGCATCCCGAACAGTTCGACCCCCGCAGCTATCTCGGCCCCGCGCGCGAGGCCGTCAAAGCCATGGTCGCCCATAAAATCCGCGACGTCATGGGCGCTTCCGGCAAAGCCTAGGCACTTCCAGGCCCACCTACCCCGCAGAAGGAGCATTTTGTATGGCTGTCACCATCGGCATCAATGGTTTCGGACGCATCGGCCGATATCTGGTGCGCTTGCTGGCCTCCGACGACACGTTGCGCATCGGCGCGATCAATGCTCGCGCCGACAATGCGTCTCTGGCCCATTTATTCAAATATGACTCCAGCCACGGCACGTTTCGCGGCGCCGTCGATTACAACGACGATGGCCTGATCATCAACGGGAAACATATCCCCGTCACCCGCAACAAGGTCGGTGAATGGCGGTGGAAGGAACTGGGCGTCTCCCTGGCCGTGGAAACTTCCGGCACCATCAAGGATCGGGCGGGACTGGCGCAGCATCTGACCTGCGGCGCCCGCAAGGTGGTCATCAGCGCTCCCTGCAAAGACGCCGACCTGACCGTGGTCATGGGCGTCAACCAGGAGATGTACGAAGGCGGCAGGCACGACGTCGTTTCGGCGGCATCCTGCACCACCAACTGCCTGGCCCCGGTGGCCAAGACCCTGCACGACGCCTTCGGCATCCGGCACGGCCTCATGACCACCATTCATTCCTACACCATGAGCCAGCGCATTCTGGACGGCTCCCACAAGGATCTGCGCCGCGCCCGCGCGGCCTGCGTGTCCATGATTCCCACCACCACCGGCGCGGCCAAGGCCACGGCTCTGGTCATTCCCTCTCTCAAAGGCAAACTGGACGGCATGGCCGTGCGCGTGCCCACGCCCAACGTGTCCCTGGTGGATTTCACCTGCGAGTTGGAAAAAGCCTGCGACACGGCCCAGGTCAACGCGACCATCAAAGCCGCGGCCGAAGGCGCTCTCAAGGACAACATGGGATATTCCGAAGAGCCGCTCGTGTCCGTGGACTATGAAGGCAGCACGTACGGCGGCGTGGTGGACGCCATGAGCACCATGGTCATCGATCAGCATCTGGCCAAGATCATCATCTGGTACGACAACGAAGCCGGATTCACCAACCAGCTGGTCCGCCTGCTGCAAATGGTCGGTAAGGACTGCTGACGAAGCCCTGCCGGCGTGTGCTCCTCCTCATCGGGAGCAAAGAGGTTTTACGCGGCTTCCGGCGCAGGCCGGAGGCCGCTTTTCGTCCCGCTTGCGTCAACGCGGGCAGACGGACACAACAGGGCGGCGCCGCGTTGCCGCATGTTCCGGGCACAGCGGATGGATTGAGGTCTCCCGCTTCAAGCGCGCCGTAAAAAAAACCGACGGATTCCAAAGGACATTTCAATGAAAACCATAGGGCTTATCGGCGGCATGAGTTGGGAAAGCACCGTGGGATATTACCATATTCTGAACACGGTGATCAAAGAGCGCCTCGGCGGCCTGCACTCCGCCAAATGCCTGCTGTACAGCGTGGATTTTCAGGAAATAGAAACCTGTCAGGCCGACGGCGCATGGGAAAAAAGCGGCGAAATCCTGGCCGACGCCGCTCGGCGTTTGGAAGGGGCCGGAGCGGATTGCCTGCTCATCTGCACCAACACGATGCACAAAGTGGCCGAACAGGTGCAGAGCGCCGTTTCCATTCCCCTGATCCACATTGCCGAAGTCACCGCCGCGGCGCTGCTGCGGGCCGATCTGCATACGGTGGCCCTGTTGGGCACGAAGTACACCATGGAGCAGGATTTCTACAAAAACAGATTGACCGCGAAAGGCATCAGCGTGCTGATCCCGGACGCGACGGATCGGGAATTCATTAATACGACTATTTTTCAGGAACTGTGCCTGGGCATCATCAGCGCGGCGGCGAAGCGGCGTTTTCTGGCCATCATGGACAAGCTGGCAGCGGAGGGCGCGCAGGGCATCATCCTGGGGTGCACGGAAATAGGCATGCTCGTCTCCCGGCAGGACACCTCCACGCCGCTGTTCGACACCACGGCCATCCACGCGGAAAGCGCCGCGCTGTACGCGCTGCAGGATTGAGACGCCGTTCGTCCCTCCCTGCATTCGCGCCCTGTCCGCGTTTCCGGCATCGCCGGACGCGGAACGGTATTTCCTCACACGGGCAGCACGTTTTCCCAACGCAAAGCCCCTCCGGCGTCGTACACGGAGGGGCTTTGCGCAAAAAGGGACTACAGAGCTTATTTGCCGGTCCTGGTCGCGTTCTGCGCGGGAGCTGTGGCATTACGGACCGGCGCGCCCTTGGTCGCATTCCGGGCGGGCATCGTCTTAACGCCGCTCGTCGCGGGCGCTGTCGCGGCAGGCTCCCTGGCGGTCTCAGGCACGATGGGTTTGAATGTCACTTTCCGCTTGTTCAAGGCAGCAATGATGTCATTGGTCACATCCACCGATTTGTCGAACGACAACGCCGCTTCGGAAGTCAGGAGTATTTCCAGATTCTTCTCCTTGCGGTAGTCGTCCAGGACACGTTGCGTGGCGTCGTTAAGCAGCGTGATGACGTTCTGCTGCTCCGCGCCCATACGCTGCTGGAAATTCATATAGGTTTCCTGCAGTTTCTGCTGCGCGGCCTGATCCTCGGGATTTTTCTGCAGGGTTTCCTGCAGGGCGTTCAACTCGCCCTGCATTTTTTCCTGCAGGGATTCGAGAAACTTGACGCCGGCCTTGCCGGGCTCACTGTCGCGAAAGACACGGGCCGTATCCACAACCGCCACGGAAGGAGCGGATTTTTCGGGCTGATTGCAACCGGCCAGCAGCATCGCCGCCGACAAAAGAACGGGGATAAAGGCAAAAACGCGCATGAAAACTCCTGTATACTCAGTCAAAATTACCAACAAGGTTCTTTCTGTACAAAAGATCGCCGTGTTCCGACAAAAACTCCCCGGCGACCGGCCCGTCCATACGGTACGCCGAATCCGCCGGGGCTGTTGACCCTAGTGTATTTCAACAAAATACTCAATGGCGAAGTCACTGAAAGGCGGCAAATTCTCCCCGCGAGCGCGCCACCTTGGCGACGAAAAACCGGGTTTCCGTTACCGGCAGCTCCCGCGTAAGCCGACGGAACACTTCTTCAGGCGTCAAATTATTGATGATTTCAAAAGCCTGCGTTTTATCCGAAGCAAACATGCGCAGGAATCTGTTGGGTCCCATGTTATAGGCGGCCACGGCGCAATATTCGCGGGAAACAGGGTTGCGCACCTGCCCGAGGTGGCGGTTGAGCAACAGATGCAGATACGCCGTACCGTAATGAATATTGACTTCCGGATTGGCCAGATCGGCAAAAGACACCTTTCCCGGACGCCCGTACAAAAACTTGTGCACTTCGCCCCCGGCGGTGCTGGGCAGCAACTGCATCAATCCCATGGCCGACCGGGAACTGACCAGAACGGGAGAAAAATTGCTTTCATTATGGATGATGGCGTAGACCAGATCCGTACTCAGGCCGAAACGCCGTGCGGAGCGCTCCACCAGGTTCTTGTATCGCCTGGCGCGGGTAAACGTGTCCCCGGTGTTGAACGCGCGCATGCGCGGCAGGGGAAGGATCTGTTCTTCGCGAATGCTGGGCAGACTGGCCACAGGATGGGAAAGATCGCATTCGGGATCCAGACGGCGTATCCCCGCATCCTGCACGGCCAGCCAGCGCACAGGACGACCGCCGATATCCAGTGTTTCCCCGTAATCCGCCGGAGGAGCGGCCACAAGGAACAGATGATCGGGCGAACCGTCCAGCGGCAGGAGGGGAATAAATGCGTCGGCGGCGACATCGCTGCCCACAAGCTTGGGATGCCCGGCGGTGAGCAGGCTGACCCCTTCCTCCAGAAACATGACCACATTTTCGCGCAGGGCCGTGCTTCCCGCAGACGCGGGCGGCACGGATGCTCCGGGGGGAACGGCGCTTTCCCGGACGGACCAGCGGTATCCTCCTTCGGAGGAAGCGACAATGGGCGAGGGGAAATCTTCCGCACGCAGGACGACCACCGTGTTGCTGGCGCGACGGCGAATCTCCGGTCCCTCGTGCTGCGGCACGAATCCCGCCAGCAACCCCAACAGAACCGTACTCGCGCACAGTCCCGCAACCAGACCGATAATGGCAAATCTGCGTGACATGCCGACCTTCCCTTGCCGTATGGTTGTCTCCAGAATCCTTTCCCCCGGCCACCGGTATGTGCCCTACGGCGCTTCTCCGGGCGGAACATCCGTAAAGTGACGTTCCCCAAAGAGGATATACGTACTTGTCCTCTTCTTGCAAGGAACTTGCCAAAGTCTAGAAAAATAATCTGATTCGGGATATACACGTTATATGTGGCTGCGAAACCGGCGCGGCATGACGCCATTCGTCAAAAGGATGCCGGAGATATGGCCGCACAGGCGTCCCCGTACCGCGGCGCCCGCACGCCGCGAACACGAAGTTTCGGCATCAGACGACGCCGCAAGGCGTGCGGCCGCGCTCTGCAGCGCGAGCATGAGAAAATGAAGCGTGCGGACAACAAAAACAGAACACCACGCTGCATCGCATTGCCGCGACGCCTGTAACGCTCCGCAAGTATTTCAACAGTGTCCGCTACTATACCTGTACAAAAAACATTGACCGCTCCTCTCCTCTGCGGCATACCTTGGGTACAAAAACTGCAAAAGGGAGTCCCCGTGTCTCAAGCCCCGCATGTCCGTCGGGATATCGAACAGCTTCTGAGTCTGGCGCCGTCCACGGTCAGGACGGCTATTCTGGCGTTGTTTCCCGCCGCCAAAACCGCATTGGACGCAGGCTACAAACCCGATGTGCGCGGCGTTCCCATCAAGGGATGGCGGTGTCTGCTGGAGTTGCTGTCCGATACCGCGGGCATGCATCACTCGGACGAAATGCTTCTGCGCGTCACCAGCGACCTGCTGTCCATCGCGGACAAAATGGCTCCTCCCGGCGAAGTGCTGCGCCAGAGCGCGGAAATTCTCGTTCACGCTCTGCACGCGGACATGTACGTCTGCCGTCTGCGCACTTCCGGCGGCGAATGGCACATCCACACCGCCGCCCGCGCCGACGGCGGCGAGCTGCCCCTGCTTTCCCCCATGATGGAGGAAGGGCTGAAAAATCACCCGGTCATGCAGGCCATCATCACCGGGGGGGCGCGGTATGTGGTTTCCAACAATCTGCACGGGCTGGAACGCGGCGGCGAATCCCTGGACTGCGTCTCCTACCGGGCCGGGTACCGATCGCGCCTGGCGTTCGTATTGCGGGAACGCATGGATGACCGGCCGCCCTTCGGCCTGGTCATGCTCTACACCAGGCGCGAATACGGTTTCGACATGTACGACGCCCGCTTTCTGGCCAAGTGCGCCCGCATCGTGTCCCTGACCGTGGGCCGCCGGGTGGCCGTGGCCCGCGACACGCTGGAGAAAGCCGCCGGAGCCATGGCTCATTACGGCAATAACGCGCTGAACATCCTGCGCAATCAGGCGGAGTATTGCGGCGAGCTGGTCGAGGATATGGACGACGATCTCAGCCGGGCGTTGCGCCTTTCCCGCCAGTTGGCCGCCGAATTTCCCCAGGGCGCGCGCGAGCGCAAGCTGGCCGAGGAAATCGAAATCATCCTGGTCAAAACCGACCTGACCGAGCTGGCGGGGCACCTCGGCGGCGTGCTGGAAGGCGCGCGGCGTATGACCCGCATCATCAAAGCCCTGAAGAGGTCCGCCACCCGCCCCCGCCTCATGCACTATGCGCTGGGACGGGACGTGCTCGATCTGGGAGACACAAGCAAGGACTGACTCATGATCGCTACGTCCGGCATCCCCCGCCGCAGTGTGTTGTCCGCGTTGCTGCCTTTTGCGTCGACCCTGCGCGAGTACACGTTCAGAGATCTCAAAGCGGACGCCCTGGCCGCGGCCACAGTGGCCCCCATCGCCATTCCCCAGGCCATGGCCTATGCCGTCATTGCGGGCGTGCATCCCAAATACGGTCTGTACGCCTGCATTCTGCCCGTCATCGTGGCGGCGCTGTGGGGATCGGCGCGTTTTCTGGCCGCCGGTCCCACCAACGCCATCTCCATGATCCTGTTTTCCACCCTGGGACAGGTCAGCGTCGGAGGCGTGCTCATCCTCTCCATGCCCGAAGACGCGCGCATGAGCTATATTTTCGGCATCGCCATTCTTACCGGAGTTATTCAGATCGCCATGGGGCTGGCGCGCCTGGGAGAACTGGCCAATTTCATCTCCCACTCCGTCATGGTGGCGTTCATGACCGGGGCGGCGGCGCTGATCGCCGCCGGGCAGATAAAAAACCTGCTGGGACTGCACGTCGCCTCCACGCCCGGCTTTTTTCCCCAACTGCACGACACCCTGCTCCATCTGCACCAAACCAATTTCTGGAGCCTGGGCACGGCGGCGTGCACCATCCTCTGCATTCTGCTGCTGCGGCGCGTCTCCACCCGCCTCCCCTCTTCGCTCATCGCGCTGACGCTGGTTTCCCTGGGAGCCTGGCTGCTGGATCTGCACCAGCACGGCGTGCGCCTGGCGGGGGCCATTCCCCGGGAACTGCCGCCCCTGTCCCTGCCCCCGATGCCGGATCTGCGGGTCATCCGCGATCTCTTTCTGCCCGCCCTGGCCATCGCCCTGCTGGGCGCGGTGGAATCCCTGGCCATCGGCAAAAATCTTTCTTCCATCAAGGGCGACCACTTCAACGGCAGTCAGGAGCTGGTGGCCCAGGGACTCGGCAATGTGGCCGCGGGCCTGACGTCCGGCATTCCCGGCTGTGGCTCCTTCACCCGCAGCGCCCTGAACGTCGCCGCCGGAGGGCGCACCCGTTTGGCCACCGTCTTTTCGGGAGTGTTCACCGTTCCTTTGCTGCTTCTGCTGGCGCCTCTGGCCGAATACATCCCCCTGCCTTCCCTGGCGGGCATCCTGATCGTCATCTCCATCGGCATGATCAGCAAGCGGGACATCGCGCTTTGTCTCAGGGCCACGCGCATCGACCGGGCCG
Organism: uncultured Desulfovibrionaceae bacterium; assembly: GCA_949427775.1. Classification (GTDB taxonomy): domain Bacteria; phylum Desulfobacterota; class Desulfovibrionia; order Desulfovibrionales; family Desulfovibrionaceae; genus CASQEL01. Next base: position 4,205 of record CASQEL010000009.1, on the reverse strand, counting down.
TGCTGCTGGTCACCTTCGGCGCGACGCTGCTGCTGGATCTGGAGCAGGCGGTCTTTTTGGGCGTGCTGCTGTCGTTGACGCTGTTTCTGTACAAAGTATCCCATCCGCGCGTGGAGCGCCTGACCCCCGACAGCCCCCTGATGGCCCCCTACCCCTGGGCGGCCCACTGCCCCCAACTGGCTGTATACGTGATCGAGGGCACGCTCTTTTTCGGAGCCATCAATGAGTTGGAGCGCCGCCTTCACGCCGAAGAAAGTTCCGCCTGCCGGGTAGCCGTGCTGCATCTGGCACGGGTCTTCTGGGTGGACGCGTCGGGCGCGCACGCCTTGGAACAGTTCATGGAACACTGTCTGGCCCGCAGCATTCCTCTGGTCCTTGTGGTCGGCAACAAAAATGTGCAGGATATTCTGCAACGCACGGGTCTGCTGGACCATCTGGGCGAGGGATTCGTCGCGCACAATCTGCAGGACGCTCTGTATTCCGCCTACACGCTGCTGCTGCGCTCGACCTGTTCTCACTGCGAAGAGGAACACGGTCCCTGCCCGATTCCCCCTGATCCCTGGCCCGGCGCGCCGCTGCCGCCCGGTGAAGGATATGAAACACGTGACCTCGCTCCCTCTGCGCGCTGACGCTCCCTGGCTCGCCCCGCTGGCCGGATATTCGGACCTGCCGTTTCGGCTGTTGTGCCGCGAGTATGGCGCGGCGGTCTGCTGCACGGAAATGATCAGCGCAAAAGGGCTGATCCACCACAGTCCCGGCACGCAGGATTTATTGCAGACCCTGCCGGAGGACGCGCCGCTGGTGGTGCAGTTGTTCGGCAATGAAGCCGACATCATGATCCGGGCCATGGAACCGCTGTTGGAGCGGGGATTCCAATGGTTCGATCTGAACATGGGCTGTTCCGTGCCCAAAGTCACCCGCACCGGCTGCGGCGCGGCCATGCTTCGGGACGTGCCCAACGCGCTGGCTGTGGCCCGCGCCATGATTCGCACGGCAGGGGAAGGCCGCGTGGGCTTCAAGTTCCGTCTGGGCTGGGATGCGGGCGCGGAAGTCTGGCGGGAATTGGCCGCGGCCCTGGAAGACTGCGGCGCGGGATGGCTGACGCTGCACCCCCGCTACGCCCGGCAGGGCTTCGGCGGCGCGGCGTATTGGCCCGCCCTGGCGGAGTTGCGGCGTCATGTATCCGTGCCCGTCATCGCCAGCGGCGATTTGATGACGCCCGGGGACGGGGTGCGCTGCCTTGCCGAAACCGGCGTCGCCGCCGTCATGTACGCCCGCGGAGCCATGCAGAATCCGGCGATCTTCAAAGAGCATCGCGCGCTGCTCGCCGGAGCCCGACCGGCGGCGCCCGATCGCTCCGCGGTGCGCGCCATGATCCGCCGCCACGCCGCGCTGGCCCGGGAATACAGCAACGAGCGCACGGCCCTGTTCAAAATGCGGACCTTTGTACCCCGCTACGTGCATCATCTGCCCGGAGTGCGGCTGTTGCGGCAGGGACTGGCCGTCTGCCACGACTGGACAAGCCTGGATCGCCTGCTGGACGACTTTCTCGGACATTCATGCAATGCCTGATTCCTTGTCACGGCGCAGACATGCGGACGAGGCCGCTCGAAGCCGCAGATCCCCGACGTCGTCGGACCGGAGTTGCAAACGGCGTCCACGCCGGGGCTGCCCACCCGTCGTCACAATAAATATCGGCGCGCTGACGCCGCCGGAGGTCGCCGACGCGATCCGCGCGCAGCGCAGCCCCGCCGCAAACCACCACAGGGAGAACTCCGATGAAGGTTATACGCGCCAAAACGGCGGGTTTCTGCATGGGGGTCAGTCTGGCCCTGCAGAAGCTGGACAAGGCTTTGGAAAAATACCGCGACCGTCGTATTCTGACTCTGGGTCCCATCATTCATAATCCACAGGTGCTGGCCGACTACGCGGAACGCGGGGTGCTCTGCGTGCGGGACGCTTCCGCCGCGCTTCCCGGAGACTGCGTGATCATCCGCGCGCACGGCATCCCGCGGCAGACGCAGGACGTCCTGGTCGCCGGAGGAGCTCTGGTGGTGGACGCCACCTGTCCCAAAGTCAAAAAAGCCCAGCTGGCCATTGACGCCGCCACCCAAAAGAACAGGGCCCGACTGCTGTTGTTCGGCGAGGAAAATCATCCGGAAGTTCGGGGGCTCATCTCTTACGCCGCCTGCGGCGCGCATGTTTTCGGCAGCCTGGAAGAGCTCCGCTCCCTCCCTCCGGAAGCGCACGGACGCTACGTTCTCGCCTCGCAGACCACGCAGGATCGACATATCTTCGACGCCGTGGAGCGCTATCTTCGCGGCCTGTACCCGGACATCCCGGTGTTGTCCACCATCTGCGACGCCACCCGGCAACGCCAGGAAGAAACCATGGACATCGCCTCCCATGTGGACGCCATGATCATCGTCGGCGGACGCGAAAGCGGCAATACCCGGCGTCTGGCCGATGTGGCCGCCGCGCGCGGGATTCCCACATTTCATGTGGAGACGGCGCGGGAACTGACGCCGGAAGCCTTTGCCGGACATGCCGTAGTGGGACTTACGGCCGGAGCTTCCACCCCCAAAAACCTCATCGACGCCGTGCAACACCTGCTGGAATCCTCCGATCCGGCGGAAAATGCCGCAGCTCCGGTACTTGCTCCCTAACGCCCAAGGGGGTATACGCAGACATTACCGTTGGATATATCACGGCGCCGCCACGCCGTACAGATACCTCACTTCGCCTGTGGGAGGCACCATGTCGCAGACCAATATCCTGCTGGAGGCCGGTACCAACGAACTGGAAATCGTTGAATTCTATCTGGAAGAAGAGCAAAGTCCGGATCCCGACGCGCCGGAAGGGACTACGCCCCCCCCCTACCGGGGATACTACGGCGTCAACGTGGCCAAGGTATTGGAAATCATCCGCATGCCCAAAGTCACGGAGTTGCCGGAGGTGCAACACCCCTGCGTGCTGGGGGCGTTCAACCTGCGCTCCCGCATCATTCCTCTGGTGAACCTGTGCCTGTGGCTCGGCAAAAAACGCGCCGAAACATCGGAAGAGCCCAAAACCATCGTCACGGAATTCAACAATGTGACCACGGCGTTTATGGTTTCCGGCGTGAACCGCATCCACCGCATCAGTTGGGAAGAGGTGGAACCGCCCAACAAGTATGTGGCGGCGGTGTCCAATAATACGGTCATCGGCGTGGTCAAGCTGGAAGAGCGTATCGTCTTTCTGCTGGATCTGGAAAAAATCGTCGCCAATCTCAATCCGAAACTGGGTCTGCGCCTGGACGACCTGGGCGAAGACTGGGATACCAGCGTGCGGCACCGGGCGCTGGTGGCGGACGATTCGGCGCTGATCCGGGAAATGCTCCGCGATCTGCTGGAAAAAGCCAATTTCGATGTGGAAGTGGTGCACAACGGCCGGGAAGCCTGGGAACGTCTGCAGGCGCTGAAAGCCAGGGCCGAAGAGGAGAAGCGGAAGATCACCGACTTCGTGCAGGTTGTTGTTTCAGATATAGAAATGCCGTTTATGGACGGACACAATCTTACCAAGCGCATCAAGGAAGACCCGTCCCTGCGCAGACTGCCCGTGTTGCTGTTCTCATCCTTGATCACCGACAAGCTGCGCCACAAGGGCATTTCCGTCGGCGCGGACGATCAGGTATCGAAACCGGAAGTCACGGCTCTTGCCAAACGCGCCTTGTCGCTGATCAAGGAGCGGGAAGCCGAAGCCAACAGTCCGGGATAATCCGATCCCCTTGAAGAACAGTTGCCCGCGCACGCGACAGTAGCTGGGCGACCGTCCGAAAACATCGACTCGGGGAAGGGGAGCGAAGTGCGTTTGGCGGAAACTCCGCGCCGGGCCGCACGCAAGGCCGGGCAACAAGAGGACAACGCCGCACACCACAAGTGCAGATGAACGGGGGGCCTTATGCCCCCTTGACGTTTGACGAACGCCAAGCGCCTGCCTGGAAAGGCAAACACCAGGGTCAACCCTCATGTCAATGCCGTCCGCGAAACGCCGCATGTTTTCGACCTGCACGACACAAGGCAGACATTGGGCGAAGCTGTAGTGAATATACCGCAAGGTCAATGTCGGCCTTGCAACACCACGGGACGGGAAAAGGCGACTTTGCGGCAATGGGATACTGAGGTTGTCCCTGAGAATGCCGCACTGACGGCCAATTGATGCGCGGT
>CASQEL010000008.1 GCA_949427775.1 uncultured Desulfovibrionaceae bacterium | reverse complement strand
ACAATCCGGGGGGGCATCATGCCCCCGGCGGGGTGTGGGGCGGAGCCCCACATCTGAAGTGTGTGACAGAGCGGTATGCGCACTGTGGACGTCGACAAGGCGCGCCTGTGAAAGTCACCTCGGCAGCGGTTGTCATGGCGTCGCTTCAAGCCCTGATCATGCCGTGGCGGATAGCCAGTTTCGTCAGATCGGCCAGGGTTTCCAGGGCAAGTTTTTCCAGTATGTTGTATTTGTGCGTTTCCACGGTCTTGGGACTGATATGGAGCTGCGCGGCGATGCTCTTGACGGACAGGCCGTCGGCCAGGAGACGGAACACTTCTTTCTCGCGCGGGCTCAGAGCGTTGAGCCGTTCGCCTTCGCTGGCGTCCGCCGTGCTCTGAAGCAGTTCCGCAAGCATGCGTTTGGGATCGTACCTGCCGTAGCTCACACCGCCCGCACGCGCAAGATCCACGGCGCGCACCAGCTCCTGCGGATCATCTTCCTTGAGCACCAGCCCCGCGATACCGGCCTGAAAAAGCTCCAGGATAAAGCGGTGGTCCGAGTGCATGGTGTAGATGATTACCCGGGAACCGGGGCTGGCCATGCGCATGGTTTGGGCTGCTTCCACGCCGCTGACCTGGGGCATGGAAATGTCCATGATCACGATGTCGGGATGCAGCCGGGCGGCGAGCAACAATGCCTGCGCGCCGTTGTGGGCTTCGCCGACGACGCGCAGATCCGGGCGCTGCCCCAACAGGCTGCGTATGCCTTCAATGACTACCTTGTGATCGTCGACCAACAGAATGTCGCACGGCTTCATGTTCCCTCCGGGACATTGGGAATCTGGACTATGATTTGCGTTCCCCGACCGGGAAAGGAATCAATGATGCAGTCGCCGTCCAGCAATGTCGCGCGCTCCCGTATCAGCGTGAGGCCCAGATGATCCATGGGGCCACGCCGTTGCGTCATGGCTTCCGCGTCGAATCCTCGTCCGTCGTCCTCGATGGAGAGCGTCAACATGGTGTTCTGCAAGGTGAAATTCACATGTACCGTATGCGCTTCGGCATGGCGCAGCACATTGGTCAACGCCTCTTGCGCAATGCGGTACAGCGCCAGAGCCCGTTCTTTATCCAGTGTTTCCGGAATGTCCTTATGAAAAAAGATGATTTTGAGCCCTGTCTGTCGGTACTCGTCCAGCATATTTTCCAGGGAGGGCAACAGGCCGAGATAGTCCAGGCATGGGGGACGCAACCCCTTGGCGATATCCTTGAGCGTGTGCTGGATGGTCTTGACGATCTCTCCGGCGGCGTGTAGCCGTTCGACGCTGGAGTCGTCCTCCGGACGCAGGTTGCCGCGTACTGCTTCCAGCGTCAGGCGCAACGTCGTCAGCAGCTGCCCCGTGTGGTCGTGCAGATCGCGGGAGATGGTCAGCCGTATTTCCTCCAACATGTTGATCAGCTCGCGGGAAAGTTCCTTGCGCCGCGTCTGCTCTTCGCGCAAAGCCATATTGGCCTCGGCCAGGCTGCAGGTGCGGCTGCGCACCCGATCTTCCAGCTCGTCGCGGGCGACTTCCAAATCCCGTTCCGCCCGGATGCGGGCGGCAAGCTCTTCCTGGAGTTGGCGGGTTTTGGCCGCGATGTTTTCCTCAAGTTCATGCGTATGTATGAGTATTTTCCCGGCCAGCGGCCGCGACAGGATCAGAAAGCCTGCCAGGCAGAGCGCGTACACCAACCCCACGTAGCCGAACATGACATGCAGATTGGTCCAGGCGGGGGCATACAGATCCGCCGTCTCCATGGAAATGATCAGCCCCCAGGCGGCAGCGGGAACAGGCGCGTAAGCGACGACGCGGCCCTGGGTGTGCGTGATGCCGCTTTCGCCGTGCAGTGACAGATGCAAAGCATTGCCGAGACCGCTTTCCTCCATCGCGCCGCTGTCGTTGATCCAAAACCAGCGCGTGGCGTTTTCCGACGCCATGCCCAAAGCGGTGACTTCTTCCCCCAGCAGGGTCCGCAGTTCTTCCGTGCCGACGGCCATAACGTCGACGCCGAGATACGCGCCGCCCTGTCCGATGACAGGTGTGGAAAAAAGCAGGCACAGGACTCCGTCCAGTTCCAGCGGACCGGAAATCCGGACTTTGCCGGGCCCGGACGCGGGGAGTGAAAGCTGCTCCCGGGGAATACGCGCCCCGGCGGCGACGATGGCGCGTCCCTGAGCATCCAGACGGATCAGGCCGATAACGTCCGAAGCCTGACGCAGAAACTCCCGGGTGGTCCTGTCGAGGAAGGCGGCGACTTCTTTCCGTGTCTTTTCTCCTCGTCTCAAGGCTTCCTGTTTCTGCCGCATTTCTGTGCGAGCGGCGAATTGCCGGGCAAGGTGCCGGTGTCGGCTCAACCATTCGCCGACTACCTGGGCTTTGAACTGCGCCTTGTACAGCAGGTTGGTTTTTTCCAGATCTTTCCAGTTTTCCAGCAAGGGCAGACTGACCGTGCCTGCGACCCAGGCGGCCATGAGCAGCAGGGCTGCGGCTGCGTAGATAAGAAGACGCCGACGTAACGCATCGGGCAAAGTCGTATTGGGCATAGAGGCCTCGCGGCGAACACTTTATCTGATCGTCAATACTTCGTAAATCTGGAAAACAGGAGAAAAATCGCAAGTTCGCGGTTCGGCGGCGCTGCTGTTGAAGCATGCGATACATGCGCAAATATGCTGACGCGGTGTGGTGCGCCGTTGCGGGTTTGCGGATATCCGGGAACGCATGGAATGTTTTGACCTGCCTCAGTCAGACCGCATCGCGAACATGTTGACGGCTTGATACAGCGGTCCGTGAACATTGTTTTCACTGCGCTGCAACATGCGAACTTTTTGTTTTATATAATATATTGAAATAAATTGTAAATTTATTGTGCTTTGCTCTTGATGCCTCTCAGAATGCCCACAATTCTGAAAGATTCAGAAAAATTTTTTTGGACGGCGTCGGACTCAGCCTGTTCCGCTCTGTTCGCAGACATGGCGGTTACTCTACCGCAAGGACTGGGGAGAATCAGAGTCTTTCAAAATTTTATCAAAGTAAGTTTCATAGAAATAATTGTTGTATGAAATTACATAATTGCCTTAGTGTTTGCCCCCTAAAATTACTGGATGCTTTTGGTTGTAGCTGGATATTTGGGGATAGTCATAAAAGAAAAACCGCGAATCCATGAAATGGAAATCACGGCTTTATAGCGAGGATTGCATGTCAATGGATTTTGATATGTAATCAGTTGATATATTTTGAAGAAAAATATTTTTATAAAAACCCCGGCAATTACCCCAAGAGGAAGAGGATATTACCGGGCGTTACTGGATTGCCTTGGATAAAAACCTTACAGAGAGGCAGGTACAAAAAAGCGATCACGTTGCCGTTAGCGCGGAGTTTAGTAGTGACGATTTAGAAACATTTCATAAGTTAATCGATATGTCGCAAAATCCATGTAGCTCGTTCTTGAGGAGACAAAAACGGGACATCAATTGTTTGGTATCCAAAATTCTTATACTCTTGTTTTAGAACATAAAAAGTTTTTTCTGCAACTTCTATATTTTGTTTCCTTTCTGTATCATTAGTATAAATATCTTTCCAAAATGGAAACAGAAAAACTTTGTGGTTATAACGATATATATTTGCTGCATCTTTCATTTTATCAGTTATTGGTATGTCAATTAGACGAGCATAACCTAATGTATCTATAATTCCTCGATCAAAAAAACATAAATTTTTTAAATGTACCAATTTTTCAAAATCAATAATAGATCGTAAAAGCATTAGATTTTCATATCTAATTGTATTCTCCCAAGGAACAGCATCTCCTTTTGTTTTCACTTGCTTTCGAATAATATCTCTTGCAACCTCCTTAATATTGTGTGTCCTAAATTATTTAAAATGTCTAATACGGTGGACTTTCCACTTCCTGGTCCTCCTGTAAAAATGTAAAAACTTGTATTTTCCATAATTTATTATCCTATCTATAAGTTTTGACGTTATATTCCGTCTAAAGCTGGTGGTTCCCAGTGGAGACTATCTTGTGATTGTACTTGCTTCACTGAAACTGCCCAAAGGAAAAAATTTGGTTTCGCCGCAAACATTCCCATGTGAGGAATTTTACGACTATGAGCCAGTCGCCTGTATTTAATAATAAAACTATCTTATACGCAACCCTGACCTTTGTATCACCCCATTTTTCCTTTCGTGTTGTTCAGCTTCATGAACAAAACTTTCAAGCTGCCATTGCGTGGGATTGATATTTGCAATATCAATATCTCCCGCCGTGCCAAAGGCACACCAGACCGCCCTGCGTCCGTAGTCTATCCTTTTGTCACGGCTCTGTTCGTGGGGACGCGGGGGGCGTGTCTGTATGGCACGTTGGCAACCTCCTGCACTGTATATATGCGACGTTATTGTATTCAGATAATAATATAAAATAATTCCATTTATTTTAGAAAGAATCTTCCAGTCCCCTTAAAAGCGCCTACACTTCAAAAAGATTGAAAAAATTTTGCCGGACGTGTTTGGACGCTTTTTGGGCAGGAGAATAAAAGAGGTTTCAGTCAAGACAAGCTATGGGTACTTCGGCACTTCTTCCGTCACGCCGACCAGTCTGACGGAAGCGGGCATTCCGTCAAGGCCATGCCCTGTCGGGCCGCCGCAATAGGCTACAGCGCACTCTATTTGCGCTGTTCCATGCCGGAGCGAGCGTGTTTTCAACGTTGACTTTGTAAGAAGTCAAAGTGAATCTGCTCTAGTACACAGAAACATCTAAAATTTCTGTGTACTAGCCGCCATGCGAGAGCATGGCGCGGCGGCATAGTCGCCGTGAATGAGCCGAAAACCGCGTTTTTCAGCGAATGAGCTTGACGCAAAATACGAAGTATTTTGTGTTATGCAATACTAGAGACACAAGGGCAACAGACAAAAATACGCTTCTCGCTTTTCACAGTTTTCCCTCACAGCATATTGTACACCCGCGGGCAATCATGCCGCTTCCGGCGACGGGTTCTGATGTTCCCTTATGCTCAGGCAGGCCAGGCCGGCGAGTAGACACAGTGCGATATCCGCATACCAGATGCCGCTGTAGCTGCCCGTGTATCTGAGGCACAGGCCGCCGACCCAGGCGCTGCAGAAGGCGCCGATTTGATGGACCAGATAAACCAGACCGAACAGTGTGGCGAGGCGGAGCGGGCCGAACAGCTTGTTGACAAGGCCGGATGTCGGCGCGACGGTGGCCACGCCTGTCATTCCCAGCAGAAAGATGACGGCAAAGAGGGCGGGCTGCGGAAGAGGGAGCAGGAGCAGAATGACCCATGCGCAGCGTGAGATGTACAGCCCCCCAGTATGCGGGACATGGCGAAGCGGGCGCAGGCCATGCCGCTTCCCGTTGATCCGGCGATGACGCCGAGGCCGTAGACGGACAGGGCAAGGGAGGCCGTTTTTTCCGTGAGGCCGAACGAGGTCAGCTGGGAGAAAAGATGGGTCTGGATCAGAGCCATATGGAAGCCGCAGGTGAAAAAGCCGAATGTCAGACGGCGATAGACAGGATTTCGGAAGGCGTTGTGGAGCATGTCCGCAGCCGATTCTTCCGCGCGGACGGGAGCTTTGGTCTGTGGTGCTCCGGCAACGCGGGTGAGAAGCAGGGATATGGGAATGAGCAGCAGTACCGGAATGGACAGGAACATGAGTGCGCTTGTCAGACCGCGCGCGGTGATGAGCGACTGTATAAGCGGGGAAAGGATGCAAATGCCGATACCGATGCCCGACGCGACAAAGCCGGATGAGATGTGTACCTTGACGGGAGGGAGCCTGGGACTGATGCAGCTCATGATAATGCCGAAAGATGCGGCGGCCGTGCCGGAGGGCAGCAATATCCCCAGTGAGAACGTGAGCATCCATGCCGAACGCGATGCCGGAATCAGCGCCAGCCCGGAAAGCATCATCAGGCTTCCCACGCACAGGACAAAGCGGTTGGATGTGCGCAGGGCCAGAAGGCCGAAAACCGGCTGCATCAAGCCGAAAAGCAGTTGGCCGAGGGCAATGATGAAACTGACCTCTGCATGGGAGAGGCCGCTCCAGTCCACGATATACGGGAGCATGACGCCGTAATTGTCGCGGAATCCGGCGCATATGGCGTACAGGAAGGTGCCGCATGTTGTGTACAGGACGAAATCATGAGAAAAAATAGACGGTTTCGGAGGAGAAAAGGTCATGTTGAACACCTTTGTCGTTGTCTGCGATCATTTCCGGAGAATACTATGAGCAAGAATTGTGCCGGAAAGAATTTGCGGCGTGTTCCAATGGCGCAGGGAATGGCGGAACGTGACCCCCGTTCTGTTTTTGAAGAGCGGCAAAAACATGGAATATAATAATATATTGAATTATATTACAAAGACTATAAAAATCGGTCCGAATGCCGATACAGATTGTCTTCAATCCGGTACATATGTTTTTAGAACTCATTTTTTGAGTTTAGCCGAATTTCCGGATTTTTTCCGGAATTATGAAATGACTTGTACTGATTGTTTTTAATTTTGGATATATTATTTATGAAAAATTTAAATATAATATATTATTTTGTATTTTTGCACTTGTATACATCATATATTTGCATGACAGACGCTCATGGCGAGCATATATCGCAAAAATTGCAAAATATCATATAATTCAATGTGTGTGCGAATTTTTTATGAATATGCCTGTCGTCCTGTGAAAAAAACGTTTGCCATTATCTTGACGAATAAAAAATAGGTATGTATACGAAAAAAGTTCACAAAAAACATTTTTTCTGGAGTAAATATGATAAATAATATGGAATTACTCAAAATAATTATGGAAACGCATCCGGACCAACCGCCTGCGTTCATACTTGAACAATACGCCATTTATAAAGCGGGACTGGCGGAAATCAATGCGCGTCTCGCCGGCGGGGAACAAGTCGGCAATGTCGTGGAATCCATTGTTGTGGCGGAAACAACCGAGACTGCTCCCCCCGTGCAGAAGACGGAAAAAGAATCTCTTACCAGGGGATATACACGGCGCAATCTCAAGGTGAAACCGGAAGAAGCCATTCAGGATGACAAAATCCTTTGCTGCATCTGCGGCAAGGAACGCCAGGCGCTCACCGAAAAGCATCTCATGTCTCACAATGGACTGACCCGTGAGGGGTATCTCAAATTGTGCGGCTACGAGCCCGGTCAGGCGCTTATGTCCAAGGCTCACCTGAATAAAATGAAGAGCAATGTTTTGAAAGCCCAGCAGGCGCGCAAAACGGGCAAAACATCCCCCAAAACCGGGGGAACAAGAGAAACGGGCGCTGAATCCGCCTGAGGTTCTATCGTTTTTGCTGTCAGGATGCGGTACCGTGGAACGCCGTTGCGGCATTCCGCGATACCGCGTCATTTTATGCGCAGCCCTTCGGCGGTCATGCCGTTTTCCAGGAGGTACAGATAAATATGGGCAGCCGCCAGTGCGTCTGAACCCGCATGGTGGTGCTGCAGATCGATGCCCAGGTGTCCGCAGACCGCGCTGAGCGTCCGGGAGGGGATGGGAAGCATGCGGCGCGCGCCTTTCAGCGTGCAGGCGAAGGGAATGGGAGGAACGCCGATTCCGGCGGCTTTGCAACAGCCGTGTAATACCCGCCGGTCGAAGGAGGCGTTATGGGCCACCAAATAGTCGGCGTCCTTCATAAACGCGATCATGGTCGGCCAGTACTCCCCAAAGGAGGGCTGATCTTTCAGCATGGGCCATGTCAGCCCGTGAATTTCCGTAAACTGAACGCGCGTTCGCGGCGGGCGCAGCAGATGGTACAGCGTCCGGACCACCATCCCGTTTTCCACGCGTGCCATGCCCACGGCGCAGGCGCTGTCCGCCCCGGCGTCGGCTGTTTCAAAATCTATGCTTACGACTGTGCCCATACGTGTGTACCCGTGACGGCCAACATATTGCGGTATCCCGCAGATCGCCGCACATGGCGAGGTTGGGGAGACAATGTGCAGCCAGGCTATCACCATCGGCGTCGGCACTCAAGTCGCGCCGGATGCGGCAGCGGTTTCCTGTTCGCCATCCGGCATACACGCCTTTTGTATTCCGATTCCCCCTTCGCAGGCGTTTTCACAGCGCTTTTTGCCTGCCCGCAATGCCGCCGGGACGCCGATCCCGTGGGGCGTCCGCCGCCGGGAGCCGCTCTGCAAATGTCGTAACCGCATCACTCCAGTCAGATTCCCCTGTTCGCCCCGCTGCCCGCAAAACATCATTTGCACGATGCTTTCTTTGGAAAAGAGATTTGACAATCGGCGGAGCCGATGAAATTTTGGATGACAACAAGGCAGTCGATGCGACGTCGCGTGTTTGCCGGAGTTCGTGAAGATATATCGTCAGCCGACGGGAGGTTCCATGATCCGGTATTGATACCCACGATCCCAACGGGCCGTTCGGGGCCAAGTCCATTTCGGAAATCGCCGCCAACGGCGCGGCTCCGGCCCTGGCCGTGGCCATCCACGACGCCGTGGGCGTGTGGATGCGCGGCCGGCCTTTCACCCCGGAAAAGATTCTCCGGGCCATGGGCAAGATCAGGGATGCGGGAAAGAAAACATAAGTTCCCGGCATGGGCGGCATATTCCCGTTTTCGGAAAGAAGGAATGTTACTATGGCCATAGGCGTAACACAACAACGGCTGGACGCGGTCGCCAAGGTCACGGGGCGGGCGCGGTACACGGATGATCTGGGGATGCCGGGCATGCGCCACGCGGCCTATGTGCGCAGTCCCCGCGCGCATGCCCTGGTACGGAGCATAGACACGGCCGAAGCTCTGGCTCTGCCGGGTGTGGAGGCTGTCTTCACGGCGGCGGATGTGCCGCGGCGCCGTTTTGCCACGGCGGGGCATCCCTATTCGTTGGACCCGGCCGGCGCGGACGTGGCCGACCGCCGGTTGCTGACCGATCATGCGCGCTATCACGGCGACGAAGTGGCCATCGTCGTGGCCCGCGATCTCCTGACGGCCCGCAAGGCCGCCCGGCTGGTGCGGGTGGAGTACGAGGAGCTGCCCGTGCTTGCCGACGCCGAAGCGGCTCTGGCTGAAGGCGCGCCGCTTATTCATGCCTGGCGGGGGCCGTCCAACCTGATCGGGGAACACGCGTTCGAGGCGGGCGGCAGCATGGCCGAAGCGCTGGAGCGGGCGGACGTGACCGTGGAGGCGTTTCTGACGACTTCGGTGCAGCAGCATTGCCATATGGAGCCGTTCACGGCTTATGCCTATATGGAAGACGACGCGCACATCGTCATCGTCTCCTCCACGCAGATTCCGCACATCTGTCGCCGCATCGCCGCGCAGGCCCTGGGCCTGGACTGGGCTTGCATCCGGGTGATCAAGCCCTATGTGGGCGGAGGTTTCGGAGCCAAACAGGACGTGGTGCTGGAACCCATGGTGGCCTTTCTTACCTGGAAACTGGGCGGCGCGCCCGTCAGCCTGGAACTTTCCCGCGAAGAGTGCATGGCCTGCACCCGCACCCGGCACGGATTTCGTATGCACGGCAAAGCCGCGGCGCGGAAGGACGGCACGCTGACCGGCGTTTCCCTGGACGTGCTCTCCAACACCGGAGGGTACGCCTCGCACGGGCATTCCATCGCGGCGGCCGGGGGCGGCAAACTGGCGGCCCTCTATCCGCGGGCCGTCTTCAGCTACCATGCGCGCACGGCCTATACCAACTATCCGGTGGCCGGAGCCCTGCGCGGCTACGGCGCGCCGCAGGTCGCCCATGCCGTGGAATGCCTGGTGGAAGACGCGGCCCGCGCGCTGGGCATGGATTCTGTGGAGTTCCGTCTGCGCAATGTGGCCAGACCGGGAGAGGTGAATCCGTATACGAAAAAGGTGCTGGACACGGCCGGGATCGTGGAATGTCTGGAAAAGGGACGCGACATGTTCCGCTGGAGCGAGCGCCGGGCCGCCTGCCTCCGAACGGGGGATCTGCGGCGCGGCGTGGGCGTAGCCTGCTTTTCCTACGGTTCCAGCACCTATCCGGCAAGCGTGGAACACGCCGGGGCGCGCATGATTCTCAACCAGGACGGCAGTGTGACCATGATGGCCGGAGCCACGGAAATCGGGCAGGGCGCGGACACGGCCTTCGCCCAGATGGCCGCCGAAACCCTGGGGCTGGATTTTTCCTGTTTTCGTGTGGTGTCCACGCAGGATACGGACGTGACGCCCTTCGATACCGGAGCGTACGCCTCGCGTCAGTGCTATGTGGCCTCCAACGCCATCCGCCGCTGCGCGGAGCAGTTGCGCGGACGCATCCTGGCCGCGGCAGGGCGCATGTTGGGACAACCCGCCGAATCTCTGGCCTTGCGGGGCCGGGAGGTCGTCCGGGCCGCGGAGCGGGAGGCCGCCTCGCCGCGGGCGCTGCTTTCGCTGCGGGATCTGGCGCTGGAGTCCTATTACAATAAAGAGGAAGGCGGGCAGATCACGGCCGAAGTGGCCCACAAGACGCGGGCCAACGCCCCGTGTTTCGGGTGCACGTTCACAGAGATCGAAGTGGATGTTCCTCTGTGTCGGATGCGAGTCGTGGATTTGCTCAACGTCCATGATTCCGGCAGGATCATCAGCCCCGGCATGGCCGTCGGACAGGTACAGGGCGGCGTGGCCATGGGCATCGGCTGGGCGCTGTACGAGGAACTGCTGGTGGACGATCGCTCCGGCCGAATCCTGAACAACAACTTGCTGGACTACAAGGTTCCCACGCCGCCGGATGTGCCGGACATCGGCGCGGCTTTTGTGGAAACCCATGAGCCGTCCGGCGGATACGGCAACAAGGCCCTGGGCGAACCGCCTATCGTGTCTCCGGCCCCGGCCCTGCGCAACGCGCTGCTGGACGCCACGGGCGTGGCCGTCGACGAGCTTCCCCTGAGCCCCAAGACCCTGTACCGGCACTTCGCGGCCGCCGGGCTGTTATAGGAACGAATCATGTTCGACATACGGAAATACCGTCAGGCCGCCACGGCGGCCGAAGCCGTGCGCCTGCTGGTCGAGGATCCCGCCGCGCGTTGTCTTGCCGGAGGCACGGACGTGCTGGTGCGCCTGCGGGAACTGCATCCCGGCTATGACAATCTGGTGGATATTCATAATGTGGCGGAGCTCAAGCCCATTGTCCTGCTGCCCGACGGCACGCTCCGCATCGGAGCCGGAGCCACCTTCACGGATATCATGGAATCTCCGGTAGTGCGGGAATGCGCGCCCCTGCTGGTGGAAGCCGCGGCCTCCGTGGCCGGGCCGCAGATCCGCAACGTCGGGACCATCGGCGGCAATCTGTGCAACGGCGCGGTGAGCGCCGACACGGCCGCGCCGGTGCTGGCTCTGAATGCGCGGCTGCGGCTGCTGGGGCCGGGAGGCGAACGTTGCCTTCCCGCCGCGGAGTTTCACACCGGACCGGGCAAGGTGGCCCTGCATCCCGGCGAAGTGCTGTTGTCTGTGGACATTCCGAAGGACGACCGGCAGGGCTGGGGCGGCCAATATGTGAAATACGCCATGCGCGAAGCCATGGACATCGCCACCATCGGCTGCGCCGCCGCCGTGCGGCTGCGCGACGGGCGCATGGAGGACGTGCGGCTGGCCTTTGCCGTGGCCGCGCCCACGCCTGTTCGCTGTCCGGCGGCGGAGGCCGCCGCCAGGGGACGGAGTCCCGACGAGGCCGCGTTTCTGGCCGTGCGGAAGGCCGTGGTCGAAGACGTGAAGCCCCGCACCTCCTGGCGGGCCACGGCGGAATTTCGTCTGCACATCATCCGCACGCTGGCGGGCCGGGTATTGGCCGAAGCCGCGCGGCGGGCCGAAGGAGCACGGGCATGAGACAAACCGTCACCTGCACCGTCAACGGCAAGACGTTGACGCTGGATGTGGACGTGCGTGCCTCCCTGCTGGAAATGTTGCGCGCCGAGGGATTGACCGGGACCAAGCAGGGGTGCGGCGTGGGAGAATGCGGCGCATGCACCGTGCTGGTGGACGACATGCCGGTGGATTCCTGCCTGTATCTCTCCGTGTGGGCCGACGGCAGGGCCGTGCGCACGGTGGAAGGCGAACTGCGTCCGGACGGCGGGCTTTCTCCCGTGCAGCAGGCGTATGTGGACGCCGGGGCCGTGCAGTGCGGCTTCTGCACGCCGGGGCTGATCATGAGCAGCACGGCGTTTGTGGAGCGGCATGCCGGAAAGCGCGTCAGTCGCGAGGATATCCGGCGCGGCCATGCGGGCAACCTGTGCCGCTGCACCGGGTACGGCGCCATCGTGGATGCCGTGGAGCGTTGCCTGAAGACGAAGCCGGAGTGATCCGTACATTGTCGGCCTCCGCATCCGGCGCAAGTGCCGCATGAAATAATCCCAGGGAGGATTCCATGTCCCGGTCCGACATTGACCTGAAGAACGCGGAAATCATCTACGGGCTGGAATCCCGGCCGCCGTTCGTCATTTCCACGTTCGCGGCGCTGCAACACTTGATGGCCATGTTCGTAGGCATCATCACGCCGCCGATCATCATTGCCCAGACGCTGGGGCTGCCGTTGGAGATGAAAGCCTATCTCATCAGCATCGCCTTGTTCGTGGGCGGGATCGGCACCTTCATGCAGGTGAGCATGTGGGGTCCCATCGGCTCCGGTCTGTTGTCCATGCAGGGCGTCAGCTTCATCTTTCTGGGCACGGTCATCGGCATCGGACTGAGCGTGAAGGAGCGGGGCGGCAGTCCCGAAGACATCATCGCCACCATCAGCGGCGTGGCGTTTATGGGAGCTTTCGTTCAGATCGGCCTGTCGCGCATGGCCCGCCTGCTGCGTCGGTTGTTCCCGCCGCTGGTGGCGGGCATTACGGTGACGCTGGTGGGATTGTCGCTGATTCAGGTGGGCATAACGGACTTCTGCGGCGGTCTGAACGTCAAGCTGTCTTCGCCCGAGCAGTACGCCGACCTGGAAAATCTGGGACTCGGCAGCCTGGTGCTGCTGACCATCATTGTGCTGAACCGCTCTTCCAACCCCATTATTCGCACCAGCGCCGTCATCTGCGGATTGTCCCTGGGGTACGTGGTGGCCGCCTTCATGGGCAAGGTGGACTTCGCCTCTCTGTCCGCGCAGAATGCCGTGCACCTGCCCCAGCCGCTCAAATACGGGCTGATGTTCAATGTCGACGCCCTGCTGGCCATGTCCGTGGTCTATGTGCTGTCCACGGTGGAGGCCGTGGGCGATCTGGCCGCCACGTCCATGCTTTCCGGCCGTCCGGTGGAAGGGGACGAGTACATCCGGCGGCTCAAGGGCGGCGTGTGCTGTGACGGGGTGTCGTCCATCATTTCCTCTCTGTTCAACTCCACGCCCATGGCGATTTTCGCCCAGAACAACGGCGTCATCCAGATCACCGGCGTGGCCAGCCGCCACGTGGGCAAGTATATCGCCGTGTTGCTGGTGATTATGGGCATTTTTCCTCTCGTGGGCGGCGTGTTCGCCATCATCCCCCCGCCGGTGCTCGGCGGAGCCACGCTGCTGTTGTTCGGCACGGTGGCGGCGGCCGGAATCAAGATTATCGCCGCGACCCGTATCGATCGTCGGGCCATGATCATCATGGGATTGTCGTTCGGCATGGGCTTCGGCGCGGCCTTCGCGCCGGAATTGGGCAGAAATCTGCCCGGCATTTTCAAGGAACTGTTTCATTCCGCCGTGACGGCGGGCGGCATGACGGCCATCATCGCCAATCTGTGCATCCCGGCTGCCGGGAACGACGGATGATGTCGTCATGAGGGAGGCCGGGCCGCGCTTTTCCGGTAAAGAGCGCGGTCCGCTTTTGTCGGTAACGCGGCGGCATGCTCCGGAGGGCGTGGCGCCATACCCGCCGGCCTGAGAGGCGGCGATACGGGAGAAATCCATGCGGGCAGGCGCTCTGGACCGGTTTTTCAGGATTACGGAACACGGTTCCACGCTGCGGCGGGAGATTATGGGTGGCCTGACCACCTTCATGGCCATGTGCTATCTGATTTTCGTGGTGCCGGGCATGCTGGCGGACGCGGGCATGCCCAAGGAAGCGGCCGTGGCGGCCACCATCTGGACGACGGTCGCGGCCACGTTGGGCATGGGGCTGTGGGCCAATTTTCCCGTGGCCGTCGCGCCGGGACTGGGGATCAGCGCCTTTTTCGCCTATTATGTCTGCGGCGTGCTGCATATGCCCTGGCAGGCCGGGCTGGGGGCGGTTTTCATCTCCGGCGTGGTCTTTCTGGTGCTTACGGTAACCCGTATCCGGCAACTGATCATCGACTCCGTGCCGATGGATTTGAAATATGCCATCGTGGTGGGCATCGGCACGTTCATCGCGTTCATAGGCATGAAGAACTGCGGCATCATCGTGGCCGACCCTTCCACGTTCGTGACCCTCGGCGACGTATCCCGGCCCGACGTGCTGCTGGCGCTGGCCGGGATTTTTCTGACGGGCATGCTGCTGGCCCGCGGAGTGACCGGAGCCATGATCATCGGCATTCTGACCATTACGGCGCTGGGGTTTCTGACAGGCGTGGAAACATTGCCCGCGACGCTGGAGATGCCGTCCGCAAGCGCGTTCACGCCCGCCGGGACATTCCTGCAACTGGATATCCCCGGCGCGTTGGGCTACGGCTTCGTGTTCGTCATTTTCACCCTGACCATGGTGGATCTGTTCGATAATATAGGGGTGCTGATCGGCGTGTCGCGCAAGGCCGGGCTGATGCGGGCCGACGGCCATATCCCCGGTCTGGACCGCGCGCTGATCACCGATTCCGTGAGCACCATGTTCAGCGCCTGCATGGGCACGACCACGGCCACCAGTTATCTGGAAAGCGCCGCGGGCATTGCCGAGGGCGGGCGCACCGGGCTGGTGGCGGTTGTGGCGGCGCTGCTGTTTCTGGCGTCGCTGGCGCTGACGCCGTTGATCCGACTGGTTCCCCCGTTCGCCACCGCGCCTGTGCTCATTCTGGTGGGTGTGCTCATGATGCAGGAAGTGGCGCATATCAATTTCAAGGATTTCACGGTGGCCCTGCCGGCTTTTCTGACTATCGTCACCATGCCGCTGACCTTCAGCATCGCCACGGGCTTCGGATTCGGCTTCATCAGTTATGTGGGCATCAAGCTGCTTGCCGGTCGCCGGCGCGAGCCCGGTCCGATCATGTGGATCATCGCGCTGTGCTTCGCGATCAACTTCGTTATGCGCGCGCACGGGTAGCCGGTTCCGGGAGGGAATCATTATGAAAACATTGCTTGTCAAAGGCGGCACGCTGATCACCATGAACCCCGGGCGCGAAGTGATCCGGGCCGACATCGTCATTGAAGACGATCGGATTGCCGCCATAGGCGACAATCCGCCGCAGGCGGCCGCGGCGGACGACGTTCTGGACGCCGGGGGACGGGTGGTCATTCCCGGATTGATTCAGGCGCATATCCACATGACGCAGACGCTGTTCCGGGGACTGGCCGATGATTTGGAACTGCTGGACTGGCTCCGGTTGCGCATCTGGCCTCTGGAGGCCGCGCATACGCGGGAGTCCAACGCGCTTTCCGCCCGGTTGGGGGCGGCGGAACTTATCCGGGGCGGCACGACCTCTGTCGTCGATATGGGCACGGTGCACCATACGGAGGCGATTTTTGAAACCGTGGAGGCCGTCGGCCTGCGCGGTCTGTTGGGCAAATGCATGATGGACTACGGGCCGGATGTCCCCGCCGGGTTGCTGGAAAGCACGGAAGAATCCTTGCGGGAATCCGAAGCGCTGTTGCGCCGTTGGCACGGCGCGGCGGGCGGGCGTATCCGTTACGCCTTTGCCCCGCGTTTCGCCGTGTCCTGCACCAATGGGCTGATGGAGCGGGTGCGGGACATGGCCCGGCATCACGGGGTAAGCGTGCATACCCATTCCTCGGAGAACCGGGGAGAAATCGCTCTGGTGGAACAGGAGCGCGGCCTGCGCAATGTCAAATATTTTCATAAACTCGGCATGACCGGGCCGGATTTGATTCTGGCGCACTGCATCTGGCTGGACGACGAGGAAATGCGTATGCTGGCCGACACGGGCACGCACGCGGTGCACTGTCCCTCCAGCAACATGAAACTGGCTTCGGGCATGGCCAGGGTGCCGGAACTGCTGGAACAGGGCGTCAATGTGGCTCTGGGCTGTGACGGGCCGCCCTGCAACAATAATTTCGACGCCTTCCTCGAAATGCGTCACGCGGCCTTGCTGCAGAAGGTGCGCCTGCTGTCGCCCACCGCGCTGCCCGCGTTGCGGGTGCTGGAGATGGCGACCATCAACGGAGCCGGGGCCATGCGGCAGGAGGACGAGATCGGTTCTCTGGAAGTGGGAAAAAAGGCGGATTTGGCTGTGCTGGATTTCCGGCGGCCCCATACGGCGCCTGTGGTGGAGCGCGATCCCGTGGCCCTGGTCGTGTACGCCGCCACGGCCGACAACGTGGTGCATACCGTGGTGGACGGCCGGGTGTTGCTGCGCGAAGGCCGCCACACGACCATCAATGTCGACGACACGCTGGCCGAGGCCGAGCGATTGTGCGGCGCATTGCTGAAGTATTCGCTTTGAAGGTATCCCCGACGTTAGAGCATTCTTATCTATACGCGCATATTAAAAAAGCAAGGGCTGCTGTGCTCCGGGGCATGCGTTTCCGAATACGTCCCCGGAACACAACGCGGACAGCGCCTGCGTGACAGAGGCATGGGACATGACAGCGCAGGCATGTTGCTCAAAATCCATCAGTACGTAGTATTCCGCGAAAAAAGGCGGACGATCGACACCGCTTCTGCCGGAGAGACAAAATGTCGATACGGTAATTCTAAGGAAAAAGAACGGAAAAGATTCAGCCCGGACCGAGGCTGCCTTGAGCGATAAAACATGCTTCAGGCAACAACAGCGACACTGCCGGAGCGGGGAGAGGCACAACAGGGGGGAAGGGGTAAAAACAACAAAGCCGGTATGAACGCTCCACAAACCGCTCGGCAAGGGCTTCGCCATTACTTGAGTGACGGCCTCCGCTGCGACAATATGTAGTCAACCAGGGCGACGCGCGTCTCATGCATGCGCCCGAAAAAGTCGGCAATCCGCGGACTCGTATAACGCATCCCTCCAGCCATCGGCGGGATGCCTTCAAGATTTTCCCGGCGTTTATCGCCAATCATTCTGGAGCTTCAACAAGTGAGATTATCAGCACATTTTTTTGTTCACGATACTGCCATGCATACTCCCGGGAGTTTCAATAGCCCCAACAAACGTCACCGTTTTCTGTGCGGACAAAGAATACTCTGCCGTTCCCAATATAGCCGTAAATACAAAACAACAGAACAGTTTTTTATCATTATCTCCTTTTTTATTTACTAATTTCTTTTATAATGTCCACTGAATCCGACGCCAATGCCGCATCCTTGCTCAGTTTCACTCGATATATATACAATTTCAGCACCGTCTTTCATGAATAACATATAAAAATCAGGCAAACTATCATGTTTTACGGCAATCCATCCGTTTTTTTGGCCAATAACTCCTTCTCCATCGAAATCACAGAGATATCCTCGTTGATTATTTGCATTACCACTGATATGAAGTTTTCCATTTTGTACCAGTGCTGTAAATTCAGAAGATATTTTTTTACTTTTATATATACCTGAAAGAGGTGTAACAGCGATATATTCACACAATTTTGCGATACGATCCTGCATAACTTTTGTATAGGCATCAATCTCTTTCATGGATACGCCATACGCACTTGCAGCTGCATCACGGCTCCTTCCGGCCCAAGAACGCTGTTCCGCAAGAATTTTTTTGTACTGCTCTTGGGGGACGGTGGATTTAATACGCTTCCATGTCACGTTGAGCAAGGTATCCGCCAACGCGTATTCTTCCGATTCCATCATAAACGCCTGATGCTTGGCATCGGTCATTTTGAAATGTGCGGCACTCTTTACCGGCATACATGTTACCGTGGATTCATCCATTCCCGCGTCGCCGCTTTTGTATTGAACCAAAAGGCCGGAAATGGAAACCGGAGTTCCTTTTTCTTCCGCAGTTTCCAGACATTCCATGACGCTGTCCAAAAAATTGCAGCGCGCTCCGAGATGAACGACTTTGCCGTCGCTCGTATGCAGACGGTACCAATACATACCGATTTCTCTATAAAGTTCAACCTTGCCGGTGGCAGTAATATGTTTTTTTCCGGCAACACTTCCGTCATCGGCAATAGCGACTTGGCAGGATATAATGAAACCGAGGAAAGATAAAAACAGAGCTTGTTTTTTCATGATTGTACCTATGTTAGTATAAATTTTTCCTTAACTATATAGTTTTTGTATAAAAACTTCTCCACGATATAGCAAATCCGGGGCTGTTCCGGCCAAGGCTGATGTTCAGCTTCTTTTACCCAACAATTTAGCTGAATTAAAAACTCTTTATGATTGCCACCATTGAACCGCCATTCATACTCTTTCAGGAACCGGTAAAAAAATTCTGGCTTGATGCCGTCGAGACGTCGCAAATGCCGTTTCGCCTGGTTCCAAAAATTCTCTATTCCATTGACATGATTCCCTCGTTCGGCAAATAGTCTGCTGTGATTGATTCGGTGTCGGCGATGTAATCTTCAGCCACGAAATTCCACAACAGGGATTCCACCATATCGCGGTTACTGAAAATTGTTTTTGTTACAGCAGGGACAAAGTGACGGAGTAGGTTATATACCGCTCCCCCTAGTGGTAACTGATTGCTATAAATTTGCTATTACAACACCTATAAAAAGTAAAATACTTAAAAGTATTCCAAATGGCCCTAGAAGTGGGAAAAGAAATACCTCTTCTGCAATAGCAGCGACAACAATTCCTGTAAATACAGCTCTCGGCCTAAAAATGAATAATCCAATTATGATTATTATCCCAATTATAAGAAGAAATTGCATGAGATCATCCTCCGTAGTATTTTTTAATGTATGGTATGATATAAACCAACAGATAAAATTTGGTGAGCTTACATTTAGTGAAATGAAACCCTCACCGACTCTGTCGGGATGATGAATACCATTGTATATGACTAATAAGCCGTAGCCTTTTTAATCTTCTACCGCTTCTCCATTTTTTCGTCAATGATAAAAAAATGGATATATTTACATACCAATTTGCTATGTTATTTCGCAAAAAACGTGATGCCCACGCACTCTCTCTATGGAAACTGGCGCAGAAGATAAACTATCATCCCAGAAATATACAAAAAATTGAACACGCCGAGCGACAGCCCGGCGTACATTTGGCTGTCCGGCTCGTCATGGCGTTGGACGAAAATGTCGGCGATTTTTTTGAAGAGCTACACAAATTGTGCATGGAAAGTGGTGACAAATTTCCCATGAGGGGCGATGTCGCCCCTTGGCTTGACAAACCATCCGTGCCGGAAGTGGGCGCCGTCCGCTATATGTTTGGCCCGTTTCTTCGGCAATATCGCAATAGACAGGGAATTCCACAAAAGCATGTGGCCGAAATCGCCTGTTACAGCCTGAGAAATCTCGTTAAGGTGGAAAAAGGGGAACAAGAGCCCGGGGTCATGACCGCATTGGCAATGGTTGTCGCCGTCAAAGCTGATGTCAAAAGCTTCTTCAATCATCTTTCAGAGCATATCGAAGAAAAGTAAATACCCCGTGAGCTGTATCTGGATATCAATAATCTTCGCCTAGTGGGCTGTCATTCTATAAATATCGGATAGAGGCGCTTCAATTTTATCCTC
>CASQEL010000007.1 GCA_949427775.1 uncultured Desulfovibrionaceae bacterium | reverse complement strand
CGGCCGCCCCGTTGCAGCGTGGACATCACCGTGCCGGGATACCCCACCAGAATGCAGACATCCAGGCTGCCGATGTCGATGCCCAGTTCCAGAGCGCTGGTGCTGATCACGGCCAGCAATTGTCCCGAGGCCATGCGCTCCTCGATGTCCCGGCGCTCCTCGGGCAGAAACCCGGCCCGGTAGGCGGATATACGGTCCTTCCACTGCCCGGACTGCCCGGCGGCCCATACGCCGACCAATTCGGTCATGCGCCGGGAACGGCAGTAGACAATCGTGCGCAGCCCCCGCGCCAATGCCGCCTTGAGCAGAGCTATGGCCGCTGTGGACGGGCTGTCCTCGGGATTCACGAACACAAAATGTCGCGCTCCCCGCGGCGCGCCGGAAACGGTGATCACGTCGGGCGGCGGCGTTCCCAGCGTCTCACAGCCCATGAGCTGTCCGGCCAGCTCGCCGGGATTGCCCACGGTAGCTGTGCAGAATACATAGGTCGGGCGCGCGCCGTAGCGTCCCGCAATCCTGTTGAGTCGCCGGAAAAGCTGGGCCATGTGCGCGCCGAGTACCCCCCGGTAGGTATGCGCTTCATCCACCACCACATGCGACAGACCCGCCAGAAAGGGCGTCCACTGCTCGTGGTGGGGCAATATCGCCAAATGCAGCATTTCCGGATTGGTGATCAGCACCGCCGGAGGGTCACGCCGGATCTTGCGCCGAAAATGATCCGTGGTGTCGCCGTCGTAAATGGCGACTGCGGGGCGGGCTTCCTCAGGCCAATGCTCCGTCAGCGCGCGAAAACCCGCCGCTTGATCCCGCGCCAACGCCTTGAGAGGAAAAAGATATAACGCCCGCGCGTCCGGGTCCGACACATGTTGCTCTATGACCGGCAGATTGTAGATCAGACTCTTGCCGCTGGCCGTGGGCGTGGCCACCACCACATGCCGCCCCGCGCGGATGCGATCCGCGGCTTCCGCCTGATGGCAAAACAATGCGGCGATGCCCCGGCGTTCCAGAATACCGGCGACGGCCCCGGACCACGGACGCAGGGGTTCTCCGTAGACGGCCCCCTGTTCCGGCAGCAGCCGGTGGTGGGTCACCTGTCCGCCGAAGCGTTCCGAGGCCAGCAGCGCCCGGATATATTCCCCCACGCTCACGCGGGCTACTCCAGCCTCTTGATCACTCTGGCGGGCGCTCCGGCCGCCAGAGCGCGGGGCGGCACGTCGCGCGTCACCACGCTCCCGGCGGCGATCATGGCTCCCTCGCCGATGGTCACGCCCTTGAGAATGATGCAGTTCAGACCGATCCAGGCATGCGCCCCGATGGTCACCGGCGCATCGCGCTCGTAACCGGGGTCCAGGTGACGGCGCTCCGGAGGCCAAAGGGCATGAAAGTCGGAATCCACCACGATACAGTTGGGAGCCAGCATGGCATAGCGGCCGATGCGGATGGTCCGTGAACGCGCGGTAATGGACGCGCCGGACAGTTGGACGCCTTCTTCCAGAATGATCTGCGCCTCCGGACCGTGCGTGCGCAGTCGTACCGGGGCGGCAATGGTGGCCGCCGTGGCCCTCCCGGCCGTGGATACCATGCTGACGTTCGGGCCGATCTCAATGCGGCTGCCCGGCCAGCGCCCCAGAATGACGGGACCGGCGCACCGAACTCCCGGCCCTACCGGTATGCCGAACAACGCGCCCTTGAGCCGCAGACGGCACGTGCCCCATCCTTCAGCCCACAGCGCGTGACCCCGGATGGCCGCATAGCTGAAAATATTGGACAGATTCAGACCCCGGGCACGGGCTTTTTTCCATACTTCGATCATGGCTTACCCCGAACGGCCGCAGTACCCGGCCGGAGATATATCGCGGAAACGCCGGCGGAAACATCCGCTCCGCGACCCCGGCGCGCCACAGAACCGGCTCCGCAGACTGTGTTTCCCAAGCGTACCCGAGAACCGAAAAATACCCAAGCCCGCATACCGGGGGCATTTTTACCCCGGCTCTTTCCACCACCACCTGGCCCGATCCGCCAGCAACGAGACATCCCCCGCCGCCGCAAGACTCAGGAAGCGGCGAAACCGCCGCACGGCATCCTGGCTGAAGGGATTGGCTTCCACCAATCCCTCGAACAGCTCGGCATCTTCAGTCAGCAACTTGCGGGCGGCCTCCTGCCGCCGCCGGAACGAAGGCGTGATGAACGGCAACAGATCTTCCCGTCCGGCAAAAGTGGCGAAATAGGCGACGCTGGAAATGAAATTAAGTCCCTGAATGGCGGCCATGGCTTCGTCATGCAGGGCCGCCGTGCTCAGGAACGTGCGGCAGCCCATGCGGGCGAACATGCGTTCCACGAAGGCAATGTCCGATTCCCCGGCGCGCGCCCCCGGCGTGACGGCCACCGGCAGTTCCATATCCGGGGCCGGACACGGGCCGAACAACGGATGCGTGCCTACCACAGGGCCGGGCCAGACATGCTCCATGACTTCCATGGGACGCACCTTCACCGAAGTGATGTCGGCCAGTACCGCGTCAGATCCCATATGGGGCGTGATGCGGGCCGCCACGCGCTCCAGCACGGCTGCGGGCACGCACAGCAGAACCAGCGCCGCGCCCCGGCAGGCTTCGGCCACCTCCGCTTCCTCCAACGGCTGATCCACGCCGGTCACGGCGCATCCGGCCACGCCCAGACGTTCCAGGAGCATGGCTCCCATGCGCCCCCGGCGCCCGACAATGACTATGCGATCCGACATCTACAACACCTTGCGCCACAAGTCCCAGAAATGCGGAAACGATTTGCGCACCACATCGGGATCGTCCAGTTGCACCGCGCCGCCGGACAAGCCCAGAATGGCCGCGGACATGGCGATACGGTGATCGCCGTGCGCCCGAAACACCGTCCCGGCGGGGATACGCGGTTCGCCGCCGTGCACGGTCATACCGTCGTCATGTTCCTCCACCGCGATTCCGGCCCGGCGCAGTTCCTCGGCCGGAGCGGCAATGCGATCCGACTCCTTGATACGCAGATGGGCCACATTGCGGATGGTGGTGCTTCCCGAGGCGAATGCGGCCGCCACGGCCACGGTGGGCACCAGATCCGGGCAGGCTCCCATGTCCACATCTATGCCGTGCAGCGGCGCGGGGGAAACGGCGACGCCCGAGGCGTCCACGTCGATATGCGCGCCCATCCGCCGCAAAATATCCGCCAGCGCCCGGTCGCCCTGCAACGAATCGGCCTTCAGTCCGGTCACGCGCAACGGACGGCCCACGGCTCCGGCCGCCAGAAAGTACGAGGCCCCGGACCAGTCGCCTTCCACCGTATATTCTCCCGCCCGGTACCGGCCGGGCGGCACCAGGAAACGCACGGCTCCGGGCCGGGCCTCGCGCAGCGTGCGCCATTCGGCCCGCTTCCAGCCGTCGCCGTCGTTGGTTTCCACGGTAAATGCCGTCCCGAAATCTTCCAACGCCTGCAAGGTCAGGCCGACATAGGGCCAGGAAACGACCTTTGTCCCGCCCACGACGATGCGCAAGCCGTTCCGGCTCAAGGGCGCGGCCAGCAGCAGGCCGGAAAGATACTGGCTGGACTCGTCCAGGCCGATGCGCACCTCGCCGCCCTCCAGCCCGGACGTTTCCAGCACCAGCGGGGGACATCCGGAACGCTCTTCAAAATACGTCCGCACGCCCAAATGTTCCAGCGCCGCGGTCAGTTCCCCGATGGGCCGCTCGTGCATGCGCGGCGCGCCGTGAATGCGGAAACGCCCTTCCCCGGCGGCCAGCACGCCTGTCAGGAGACGGCAGGTGGTGCCGGATTCGTGCACGTCGCAGGACAACGGCGCGCCGTCGGGCAACGCCCCGCCGCGCGGTCTTCCCGCCATGCCCCTTACAGCGTATTCGCCCGCGCCTTGCGCCGTGATGCGCGCTCCGGCGGCCCTCAGAACAGCCATGGTGCGTTCCAGATCCTTGCTCTCCAGAACATTGCGCACCACCGAATCCCCGGCGGCCAAAGCCGCGCCCATCATCATGCGGTGCGACACGGATTTGGACGGCGGAGCCTGTATGGTCAGCATGGTTTTCATTCCTCCCGGGACGGCGTGGTGACGCGATCCAGTTGCGGGCCGGTGGGATAGGCCCCCAGGATACGGAAGGTATTGCAGACCTGCCGCAACGCCTCCACGGTTTCGGCATAGACCGGATCTTCCAAATCGCATTCCACATCCGCAAAAAACACCGACTTCCAGCACTCGCCCTTCATGGGGCGCGACTCCAGTTTGCGCATGTTGATGCCGCTCCCGGCCAGCAGCCGCAATACGGAAGACAGCGCGCCCGGTTTGTCCGGCGTGGTGAACAGCACCGATGTCTTGTCCGCTCCGGCATGTCCGGGCACGGGATTGCGCAATGCCTGCACGCTCTGAGGAGCGCGGGCGGGCACGGGACCGATGATCACGAAGCGGGTCCAGTTGCCGGGCTCGTCCTCGATGCCGGCGGCCAGGATGCGCAGCGGCAGCATGCCCGACAACTTGCGGTTGCCGATAGCGGCGGCGCCGGGTTGTCCGGCGGCGCGGCGGGCGGCGGCGGCCGTGGACTCCACCGGAATGAGTTTGGCTCCGGGCAGATTGGTCCGCAGCCAGGCGCCGCACTGGGCCAGCGGCTGGGGGTGGGAATAAACGGTGGTCACCTCGGTCAACGTGCGCGCCTCGGTCAGCAGACAATGGCTGACGCGGCAGAACAGTTCCGCCTGAATGAAGACGGCGTATTTGAGAAACAAATCAAAACTCTGCCCCACGGTGCCTTGCAGGGAGTTCTCCAGAGGCACCACGCCCAACTCGCATTCGCGATCATGCACGCAGCGAAACACCTCATGCAGATCCCCGCAGGGCCGGAAATCCACGGCATGCCCCAGATACTCCGCTCCGGCGAAATAGGAGAAGGTTCCCTCGGGGCCGAGATAGGCCACCCTTTGCGGACGCTGCAACGCACGGGAGGAGGAAAAAATTTCGCGCCAGATATTGACCAGATGCTCTTCCGGCAAGGGGCCGGGATTGCGCGCCTCCAGCCCGTCCAGCACTTCGCGCTCCCGCAGAGGCTTGAAGACGATGCCCGGATCGTCGCTTTTGATCCGCCCCACTTCCAGGCTCAGGGCGGCCCGGCGGTTGAGCAGCTCCAGCAGCTTGCCGTCCACCGCGTCTATTTCTCCCCGGATCTGTCGCAGCCGCTCCGGCCAATGAACGGATTCTGCGGTTTCCTTTGATGAGGACACACTATACCTCCCTGATATCTTCGCTGATGCGCATGCCGAAGTGCCGTCCGGCCTGATCCGTCCGACACAGCACTTCATCGCCCTCGCGCAGGTTCACCACGCTGACGGGCGTGCCGTCCGGCGCGGTCAGGCGTATGGTTTCGGCATTCTGCAGAAACACCGCCCCCACGGTTTCGCCCACGCGCGCCTCCACCAGCAGCATGGGGCGCACCTCCACCTTGACCCGGCCCACGGACGCCAACGACGTGGCCCCGTCCGCGCCGACGATGAGCACGTCCTGTCCGGCCCGCAATTCGGCAAGGTAGGAGGTTCTGTCGCCCGGCAACTGCGCATAGGCGTGCACGGCTCCGGCGTTGATGCGGAACGGGCGCGCCGCCACGTATTCGTTGTGCTCCGTCTCCGCATGCACCAGGAAGGTGCAGGCGCTGGAGTTGCCCACCAGCATGCCCTGCCCCCGCTGCAACAGGGACAATGTGTCCACGCAGACCCGGTGTCCCAGACCCACGGGCCGGACGTTCGTGATCACGGCCGTCTGCAACGCCAACCGACCCTGCGAGATTTTCAGCTCGGCCACGATGCGCTTGAGATCTCCCAGCCCCTCGGGCAACACCACCACCGTCCGCACGCCGCGCTCCAAAATACCCGCGGCCAGCCGTGCCTCGTCCAGCGAGGCCGCTTCCACGGCCACGTTGTCCGACTGGGCCAACAGATTTTCCACGGGAATGATTTCCCAGCCGCGCGCCAGCACCACATCCTCACCGGCCTTCAGCCGATCCAGTACGGCCTCTTCGTCTTCTTTGGCGTGCAGCGCAGCCACGGGCATGTCTTCCGGGGAGAGCACGCGGCAGCGCGCCAGCGCCGCCACGCTTTCCACCTGCTCTCCGGGCACGATCACCCCATCGACGCCGGACTCCAGCGCCAGCGTCACATCTTCCTTGCGGAAGGGAATGCTGCGAAAAAAAATACTGCGCATGACTATTCCCCGACCACGGCCAACGCTTCTTCCACGCTCTTTTCCTCATGCACGATGGCCCGCAGCGCCCGCACCAGGGCCACGCGGTTGGGGTGCTGGAAGACGTTGCGCCCCACGGACACGCCCGATCCGCCGGCCTTGATGGAATCGTGCACCATCTGGAGAAATTCCCGAGTCGATTCCATACGTTCTCCCCCGGCGATGACCACGGGCACGCAGCAGGACGCAACCACGTCGCCAAAGGTTTCCATATTGCCGGTGTAGACCACTTTGACGATATCCGCGCCCAGTTCCACGCCCACGCGGGCGCAATGCGCCACCACGTCGGGCGCGTAGCTGTTCCGGATCTGCGGGCCACGGGCGTACATCATGGCCAGCAACGGCATCCCCCAGTTGTCGCAGGCTTCGGCCACGCGTCCCAGATCGGCCAGCATGCACCGTTCGTCGGGATCGCCCAGGTTGACGTGCACGGACACGCAGTCAGCGCCGTGGCGAAGGCCCTCCTCCACCGTGGCGACCAGGGTCTTGGAATTGCTCTTGGGCGACAGCGCGGTGGAAGCGGACAGATGAACGATCAATCCCACATCCTTACCGCTGTTGCGGTGGCCGCAGCGCACCAGCCCTTTATGCATCAGCACGGCGTCGGCGCCGCCTTCGGCCATATCGCTGACGGTTTCGCGCATGTCCACCAGCCCTTCAATGGCGCCCACGGTAACGCCGTGGTCCATGGGAACGATCACGGTATGCTTTGTCTGACGATTGATGATCCGTTCAAGGCGTACTTTTTTACCGAGGTACATGGTGCAACTCCTGCATCTTTTTTGTGTTTGCATCCGCACTGCGCCAGGGGCCCTTCGGCGGCCCGCAAACAAAAAAGGGGCCGCCGGCTGAAAGCCTGCGGCCCCTGGAGATCCCGATACCAACTGTCAGGCTCGCTCCCGGCCACAGGCTTTTCCGAAATACGCAAAAAAGTACCCAAAATTGGTACCGTTGCGGAAAGAAAAAGCGGTGGAGGAAGCGTTGTACATGATCAATCCCGACAGTTTTTTGTTTCGACAGCTTTTTGGCTACGCTTTCGTGAAAGTGTTGTCAAGAGGATGGGAACGCTTTTTTTCAACCGGGAGCAGGTTAGGGTCAGGACTCATTAATCCGCCTGCTGCAAAGCCGCCTTTTTCCGTCCCGCGGCGTTGCACGGCCACCATTGACCTTGCAGTATGTTCAATACGGCTTCGGCCAATGGTGGCCGTGCGCCTTGCCGGCCGAAAAAATTCGGCTTTTCGCGGACGGCATTTTAATGAGTCCTGACCCTAAGGACCGTATTCCACGGGCGCGGGCAGACAGCGCGGCCGACGCCCGGCCAACCGGGCCTGCACGAACTCCCCGGCCTTGCCGTCAGGCACGGCGGTCAGGGGAAATTCCGCCCGCGCCAGCGTGCGATGTCCCCCGGCCGATCCCACGTCCCTGAAGCAGGAGGCGGCCAGTTTGCCGATATCCCGGCTGCCGTCTCCCCGAAAGATGACGATGACCATGCCGTTGCAGACCCCGCTGATGGCCACCCATTTGAGGCCGTGCACCCGCGTGAAGAAGTCCGCGATAGCCACCAGCATATCCGCGGACTTTACCGATCCCAGATAGGCCTGGGCGCCGAGGCGGCAGGAATGCAGGGTGCGGAAGGCCCGACTGAACAGCGGGAGCCATTCCCGCAGATATTCGCTGCGCACGATGCGCCGCAGCAGATTGATATCGGCGTGCCGCGACAGCCACTGGTACGCTTTAAGATCCTGTTCGCTCCCGGAACGTTCAAAAGCCGCGGTGTCCGTGCGTATGCCGTACAGCAGGGCCGTGGCCAGCAGACGTCCCGGCCGGATGCGCAGCAGTTGAAGATAGCGGGCCAGCATGGTGGAGGTGGCCCCGAATTCCGGGCGAATATCCACATATTCCGCTTCCACGGGATGTTCCGCCGTCACCGGATGGTGATCGATCACCAGGCTGAAATGAATATCCTGAAAAGCGGGATTGTGGTGGGGTTGGGAGTCCACGAGGGCGAATCGCTGAAATTCGGAAGCCATTTCCGGTTTCCAGGGCACCAGGGGAACGCGCAGATACCGGATCATGGCCAGATTGTCCGGCCGGGTCACCTCGTTGGTGCGGGCGATGATCACCTCCTGCGCGCGGTGGCTCAGCAGACGTTTGAAGGCCATGGCCGCGCCCATGGCGTCAGGGTCCGCCGTGACCATGATGCACCAGGTGTCTTCCTTGTCCAGCGATTGCAGCCACTGTTTGAACCGGGTCGACAATTTCCCGAACACCGCCATGCCGTTCCTCCCCGATACCGCATTTCTCCTCGACGTTTCCGTCGATCCCCGACGCCGTGCGCTCAGGCGGCGGAAGCGCGGTTTTTCCGTTCTTTCACACGCCTCTAGTACCGCATAACACAAAATACTTCGTATTTTGTGTTATGCGGTACTAGGGATGCCCAGCACGGACTCCAGCACGGGTAGAGATTCCTCCACCCCCCTCCAGTGAAACACCTCCACGAGATGCGTCACTCCGTCCGGCAGATCGGCCGCCACACGGCGGGCCGTCATGCGTTCTTCCGGCGTCAACGCCGTCAGCGGCAAATGCTGATCCCGCGTCCCCGGCGCGCTCCAGTGCACCAACCGAACACGTCGCATCAGTTCCGGTGTTTCCGACAAACGCCCCTGAGCGTAGCCCAAGAGGTGCCCCACGTCCAGACATACGCCGAAATTCTGATGACATATGATATCCGTCATGTCCGTCAACGGACAACCGGCGATGTTTTCCAGCAGCACCGGTATTCCCGATGCGCGCCAGACAGCGGCGAACGCGACCAGCAGCGCGTCGCGCCGCGCCGGATCGCCGTGCGTCTCCGGCGGATGCAGCACAACCATGCGAGGCGAGAGATAGCGCACCTTGTCCAGTACCGCCAGGGCCAGAGAGGCGGCGGCCGCGCCGCCGTCCTCCCAAGGCAAATCCACAGGCAGGTGCGCGTGCCAGGTCAGCGGCAGCGCCGCCAGCTCGGCGGGCAGATCTTCCGCTCCATACCCCAGACAGGCCCGGGCATCAAACAGACACAACCCCACCTCCGACACCCGGCCGGACAAAAAACGGGCATTTTCCGCCACCGTGCCGGGCAGTACAAACGACGGCGCGGCAAAACGCACTCCTCTTCCCGAGGCTGTCGACGCCGCCATGTTACAGCAGTTTCCGCACGGTCCACCCCTGTTCGGCCGCCGCGGTTTCCGCGGCGGCGCCGCCCAGCACGCAGACGGCTCCGCTACGCGCGGCTTCGGCCATGACTTCGGCGAACGTGTGGAAATCCTTCGCCGTTGTAGACAGAATTTCATCACGCATCTGTTGACGCAGTTCTTCCGTGTCGCCGCAGAGATAGCGCGTCAGGGACGCCGCCCCCTTGGCATCCGGCAGCAGATAGGCGTCCAGATCGCCGATGGCGCCCACAATGGCCCGCGTCAGTTCCCGGCTATCGGGATTGAAGGCCCGCAGGTACTCGGCGGTAGCGTCGTAGACACGCAGCGTGTCCGTCACCGAAGGATCGCGGTAGGAGGCCTGCACCAATGTGCCGCTCATGCGATCCAGGGAGCAGAAAGCGCCGTAAGCTCCTCCCTGAACCCTGACCCGTTCCCAGAGATACCCCATGCGCAGATGGCGCAAAATGACATTGGCCGAACCGTGGTACCGGTAGCCCAGAGCATAGAGATTGGCGCCCTTGCCTACGAAATTGATCCGGGAAGGCGCGGTAAAGACCTCGGCCTCGGGCAGCGTCGGACAGACCCAGGTCGCGTCCGGCACGGAACGCCGGGGCAGCGCGTCCATAAGCGCCGCGGCCAGGGATTCCACCCGCGAACCGGCGGCGGCATCCGTCGTGCAGTCCAGCAGCGCGCGATCCCCGCGCGCCACCAGGCTGTGCAGTTCCCGCAGATCGCCCAGCACGGAAGGCCAGTCGCGTTCCGCCCGTTCCGCAAGACCGCGCACGGCTTCGAGACAGGACACGCCGCCGGTCAGCTCTTCCAGCCGGCCGGTCACCGTATACCGTGCCCGCAGGCGTGTGGACACCGCGCTGTGCCCGGCGGCCACCAGACCGTGCTCCAGCCGCGCTTTGGCCTCCAGCAGCATCTGTCCGAAACGCTCCCGCTGATCCAGCGAGGGCTCCAGCAGGATTTCCCGGAAAATATCGAACAGGTCATCCACTTTGTCGGCCACGGCCTTGCCGCCCACAACCAGAAAAGCCACCGGCGTCTGACGTTCTCTGGCCGTGCTCAGCAACGGCGCGCCCCACACGCCGCCGGTCTTGGCGGCGATGTGCATGCCCAATTCCACAAAGCCGCGCCGCTGCGTGCCCATTTCCGTCAGAGCCCGCCCCAACAGCGGCACCAGCGGCACAAGACGCTCCGGCACTCCGTGCAAAGGCAACAACAGGCCGGCATAGACCACGCCGCAGGTATCGATGTCGTGCAGCAGGAACGGCCGCCCTCCGGCTTCGCGCGCTTCCAGAGGAATGCGGGGGTTGGTTTTGGGCAGGTCATGCAATCCCAATCCGGGAATGGTGGACAGCGCTTCGGGCGTGTCCGGCGCGCCCTGCGCTTCCCGCAGGCGGGCCGTCTCCCGCACCACCTCTTCACGCTCGGCGGGCGTGCAGGCCGCCTGAATCCCGTCCAGGCGCTCCCGCTCCCGCGCCTCGCGCCGGGCGGCCAGTTCCGTGTCGGGCAGCAGGCTCACCACGGCCCGGTGCTCGTTGTTCAGGAACCACTGTCGCAGGGTGTTCTCAAACACCGGCACGCCCTCGGCCAACTGTTTTTTGATGGCGGCCAGGGGAGCCTCCCAGGCCAGAGGCGCCAGGGGATCACCGCCATACAGCCAGGTCGACAGACTTTGGATCATGGCCGACAGACCACGCGGAAAACGCCCGGAATTGTTCTCGCGCAGGGAAAATTCCACACTGTTCACCGCCGCTTCCACGGCCTCGGCCGGAATGCCGTCCTCGACCAAAGCGGCCAGCGTTTCATGGATGAGCATTTCGGCCGCGGGCACGTCGGCGGGCGCAAGGCCCTTGAGACCGACGGAATAGTACATCTGACGCAGATCCGTTTCCAGACCGACGCCCGTCATGTCCTCGCCCAGTCCCGATTCAATGAGCGCCTTGCGCAGGGGGGAGCCCGGCAGACCTTCCAGAATGTGTTCCAGCATTTCGCGCTTGAGCGCCTCCGTCACGTCGGCCGTCTCGCAGAGCAGCCAGTTGACCGTGAACTGCGCCCGATCTTCATCTTCCCCGGCGGCGTAGGCCACTTCGATCTGGCGCGGCGTGTCGCGGCGCGGCTGCAAGGGCACCTCGGAAGCGACCTCCAACCGGGAGTAACGGGCCAGTTCCCTGCCCACGATCTCCAGGCGCGCGTCTTCCGGATCGTCGCCCCAGAAAAAGAAGCGGGCGTTGGAAGGATGATAGAACGTGGTGTGGAACGCCTTGAACGCCGCATAGGTCAACCGGGGAATGACTTCCGGATCGCCGCCGGAATCCAGGCTGTAGATCATGTCCGGAAACACGGCCTGCTGCGACTGTTCGCTCAGCACGGAATCCGGCGTGGAGTACGCGCCCTTCATCTCGTTGTACACCACGCCCTTGAACGTCCAGGGAGCGTCCGGCGCGTCGGCCTCCACATGCCAGCCCTCCTGGCGGAAGATATCCTCGCTGATGCGCGGATGAAACACCGCATCAATATAAACGTCCACCAGATTGTAAAAATCCTGCAGATTGGTGCCGGCCACCGGATAGCAGGTCTTGTCGGGAAAGGTAAACGCGTTGAGAAAGGTTTGCAGCGAGCCTTTGAGAAGTTCCACAAACGGCTCCTTGACCGGAAATTTTTCCGATCCGCAGAGCACGGAATGCTCCAGAATATGGGCCACGCCCGTGGAATCTCCGGGAGGCGTGCGAAAGGTCACGCCAAAGCATTTATTCTCATCATTGTTGCTGACGGAAAGCAACTCCGCGCCTGTGACGACGTGTCGCCACAACCGCGCCGTGCCCGACAATTCCTTGACCCGCTCTTCGCGTAACAGCTCAAAACCATGTGTATTCATAAGAGAAATCCCTTTTAATGACGGAAAAAACAAAATGGGCAGAGGCCTGCGCCTCCGCCCGTGAACATACGTCGTAAAAGCGTCGCCAATCAGCCGTTGGCTGCCTTGAGCATTTCTTCCACCATGGCCAGCGTGGGGGTGGCATCGGCTTCCAGGCCGCACAGACCACGCACCGCCAGCATCAACATATCGAACTGCAGCACCATTTCGGCGGCGCCGTTATGAATGACGCACCGGTCTCCCATAACGGAGAGACGGTAGGCGCGGCGATTGCGTTCCGCGCCGGAACCGCTGACGATATAATATACCTGTTCGTTGTTTTCGGTCACATACAATTTCTGGCGCGTCAAGACGCCGTTTTCCTCATCGTACCAAGAACACTCCGAAAACAAACGCCCCTGGAAGGTAATGTCCGCGCCGTTGTCGTGCTTGAGACAAACGTGCTCCATGGCTCTGCCTGTGTTGTCAACACTCATGAGTCATTCCCTCCGGGGCGATCGGTCGTCTCCGATGCCCAACCGGCGTTTTTGGGGATATGCTCTCTCCGGCGATCGCCGGAAGGAGCAAAATATTTTTTCTACCGCCGCGGGACTCCCCGCCCCCGCGCGATATTTTTCCTGCAAAATACATACCGACGCATACTTTCTGACTATAAAAATCCTCAATCACAACATCGGCGGTATGTGCAGATTCCTACAGAAATACCTCCGGCCGCTCAAAAAGCACTACTGCGAGCGATACTCACACTCTTTCGGGGAATGCCGTCGCACCTTGCGTCAACTTGCGTTGTATCATCGGCTGTCGGTTCTTGTCAACATGAGCCCCGGCGCAAGCACGTTTTTATTCTCTTCCATCCAGTGAATTTTTTTAAACTTTTCCCCATATACAGCCGCACCGGCCACCATATTGCGCGACGAGGCGCATTTCCACAAGAGCAGGGAACAATGCGGCCGGATGCGCCGACCGCATTGCAAAGCCGTTTTGCCGCGAACGGCATGCCGCCGCAACGTTCCGGCGACGCCGCACCGCGGTCATCAGCGATCGAAGAGCCCCTTTCCGTCACGGTTGCGGTCACGATCGCGGTATCCGGCGTCGCCTCTATCGTGGCGACGGTTTCCGTCCTTCCGACCGTCACGATCGTAACGGGGATTCCGGCGCTCCCTGTCGTAGCGATCACCGTGTCGCCGCCGCGGGTCGTCGTCACGGCGGCGCCAACCGTCGTCGCGCTTCTTGCCGGGATGATATCGTCCGTCGTCGTAACGACGATCCGGGCGGTACTTTCCGTCATCATAGCGGCGATCCGGGTGGTATCGCCCGTCATCATACCTTTTGGCCTGCCCCGGAGGCACCTTGCCCTGACGCTCCAGACCGGGCGGCGTCTTGCCCGCCGGATTCCGGTATGGCCCGTCGTATCCCTCCGCCCCCGCCACAGCGGCGGGCAGCAGACTCAATGCGGCAATAAACAGAGAAATATACAGGGTATGCGACTTCATGGGTAACCTCCATGCATCTTCGGATGTTCTGTTCATCTTTACTCTTTGACGCTCGTGCTGTAAACGAAAAGAACCCGTCTGCAGCTCAATTTTTCGGAGGACATATGTCTGCTGAACTCACAAAAGCCCGCCAACAGCTTGCGCAGGTACGGGCCTACCTGAAACAGGGCAAGCCCGTGCCGGCTGTCCAGGCGTTGCAGTCCGCGCTGCTGGTCTTTTTGAAGAACCAGCTCATGAAAACGGAACGCGAGGAATTCGAAAGGCTCTTTGAAGACGCCCTGGCGTACATCACCAACGACAACGCCGTACGCAAGCTCTATCCCGCCCCAATCGAATACGTGCCGGGGCAGGAACGCGCCCTGTACGATCTTGCCACCGGCATGCTCAGCGAACTGGGCAAGGGCGAGCTGGAGAACGCGCAGGAACAAATGCGGCTCAAGCAACAGCGAAAAAAGGAATGGTTTGAGCGCGGCGCAGCCGAACTGGACAACAGTCCCCAAAAGGGCAAGGCCACTCTGGCCGCCCTGTTGCGGGAATTTCCCGATGATCCCGAGCTGCGCGGCGACGTGGGGGAAGTCTTCCTGCGCGCCCAGTTGTACGAAGAGGCCGTGACCTATCTTTCGGAAGCGCTGGATCAGCGGCCCGACATCCTGCCGCTGTACAACAGCATCGGCATCGCCCTGCGCAAACTGGGACGCTTTCCCACCGCGGAAAATTACTATCTGCGGGCCTCCCAATATCTGCGTCACGATCCCAACCTCTATTTCAACATCGGACGCCTGTATGTGGACTGGAAAAAATGGAAAAAAGCCGTCCAGGCCGCCCAGATGGCATTAAGGCTCAACCCGGCGTTCGTGGAGGCCCAGAAACTGTTGCGCTATGCGGAAAACCAGCTTCAGAGCGAGTGATCCTCAGGGCTGACGGGGACGCCCGGCGACTTTCCCGCGAAACGGGCGTAGCATCGGGCCACAGGGGATTGCGGGTCCATCTCCGCAAGACGCGACCCCGCAGGCGGCGGACCGGCTTCCGGCACGGGCCGCCGTCGCGTTTCCGGCACGGCCGCTATGGAATCCAGGGGATTTTTGCCCAGAGCCAGGCTGACCTTGACGTCTGTAAAAAACGGAGCGTCCATGAATGCGTTGGCGCGCTCCAGGATTTCTCCGGCCAGCATGCTCAGTTCCTGCATGACCATCGCGTCTTCGCCGCCGACCAGCAGGGTGGTGTTACGGTGCCCCAGCGGCCACGCCAGGGGCGCGATGTCCGGCCCCATGACCATGCTCCAATTCTGCCACAAACGCGCCAAACGGGCCTGCTCCGGTTTTCCCAGACGCGCCAGCAGGGCATCCAGCACCGCCCCCGCCGCGTGGGGTCCGCCTTCCCGCGGCTCTTTCATCCGCAAGTTCCTTTGTGGTTTGAGACCTCGGCCTTTAGGCCGATTGAGCGCCACCCCGCCCTGAAGGGCGGGGTATCTTTGGCGCGGAAGCTTGGGAGGGGATGCAAACCCCTCCCAAGCGCAAGGCGCGAAGCCCTGAAGGGCTTCGCTACCTCATTGCTTATACCGCTCCTTTATTGCCGTCTGTGATCGACCGGCATGCAGCATAGCCGCAACCCACGCCGGACACAATCCCCGCCGTTGTTGTGGAGGACATGGCATTTTCACCGCCGCGCATGGGCGTTGTGGGGAATTTCCGATAATACCTCTGACAACAGGTTTTTTCCGGAAGTTACATCATATTGTATTATTTTTTGTGTTTTTATATAAAAATCATCATCATTGATAGTAAATATATTTCCATTACCATCAATTGCAATATCTCTGTTTATTCCTTTGCAAGAATTTTTCATTTTATTCATAAATAGTTGATATCTATTCATTGGAAGACCTATGTAATCAAAAAGTTCAATTCCAAGATACGCATGCGATGTTATTATATTTTTTATGGAGTCATTTTTATAATTCGACCAAATGAAAAAGTTTGTAGTATTTCTATCTAATATATTGCTATTTTTATCTTTTCTTCCCGCAGACGTATTATGATCTCCATAAAATAAAAGAACTGTCGGCGTTTTTATTTTTTTTAATTCATTTATCAAGAAAAAAATTGCCTCATTCGATGACTTCAAGCCGTGTGCATATACAGACAGACTTTCATCGTATTTTTCATTGATAAATGCTTTTTCAGGAAGATTATCAAGATTGGATAATGTATGGGGAGTATGATTTTGGTCTGTCTGGACGAATAGAGCAAATGGACGTTCCGCATGCAGATAATTATTTTTTATAACATTTAATGCCTCATGAGCATAATTCATGCTGCTTATATGGGATGTTTTTTCATAGAGATCATGTCTTTTAAGCTTGAAACAATCGAATATACCGTACAGGGATTTTCCATCTTTTGTTTTTGTACTGAATGTTGATGGAAAATATTTATGAATACTTCCTGTGATATATCCATTATTTTGCAAGGCATATCCTAGCGCAAATTTAAGAGGATATTTATTTTTTGTATATATAGCCATTTCCGGATAGAAATATTTGTAAAACAGTCCCGACATGACCTCAAACTGTGAATTTATCGTATAATATTGAGGATTAAGTGTGCATCCGGAATATGATTCATTTGCAATAATATCATATTTACTATATATTGTCTGAGGAATAGCAAATGACGGATATTTTCGGAGATCGTCATATGATTCTTCCTGCCAGACTATTATATTTGGTTTTATATTTTTAGCATGTTTTTGTGTTAATTGCAGTAAATATTCCTTTGCATTGTTGACTTCATTTTCAGAAAAATACAAAAGATCAGTTTTTCCTGAAAAATATATATTATTAAGAAAACCTGTAATGAATCCGGCATCAGTGTAATACCAGGAATATCCGACAACAAAAAAATTTTTACCATTTTTTTCAAACAAGAAAATATAATTTGAAAAAATTGCCAATATGAATATAAAAAGGGAACATATAAATATCTTTAATCTATATATATATATATATTAGATTTTTTTATACTATACAAAAATAGCGCACAAAATATAAAAATAATTGTCATATCTGTATATTCTTTTGCAAATGGAACTACAACCTCTAAAAAATCTTTATCAGCCAGATAAAAATCATGAATATAGAGATGATCATTGAAAAAGCATCTTTTTCCATAGTCAACGCATGCCAATAAAAATGAACATAAAAACAAGAAAAGTCTCGCATATTTAGTAAAACATGCCAGGAAAACGGCGTATAAACTTGAAATTGCTACAATCTGTATACCTGTAAATCGAGAATGTATAATCTGTAACAGCAACTTTTCTGTTGTCTGTATAAAATTTCCATTATATAGTGTTATGAAGTTAAAAGATAAAAAAATTATACATGGAAATAGTATTACTTCACATATAAAATCTCTGTTTGAATTTGAAGATTTAAAAATACATAATGCCATGCCAAAAAGTAAACAAATAAATATGCAGGGAAAAAATACCGCCATAACTCCATCATATTGTAAAAGCCATTCCGGGTTTTTGCGTGGATTTATCCAAAACGCGTAAAATGTTACATTTATCAGCAGAAATAAAATAGAATATGAGAGAAATGTCTTTACGTTACTATTTTTCATGAAAATATCCCCCGAATTGCATATATATGATTATTGATAATCGTGCAACATATACGGAAAGCGAGTGCCCTGCCTCCGGCATGGCCGGACTTGACATATGCGCAAAATCAGATATTCACATCAAGGTTTCTTGATACATCACCGTCAACATCTCCCTGAAGGCTGTTCATGTCCGTCGCCCTGCAATACTTCAAAGCGCTCTCCGACGAAACCCGGCTGCGCCTGCTGCACATTCTTCAGCGGTACGAGCTGTCGGTCAACGAGTTGGTAAGCATCCTGGATATGGGGCAGTCGCGCGTCTCCCGGCATCTCAAGATCCTGACCGGAGCCGGATTGCTGACTTCGCGCCGCGACGGACTGTGGGTCTTTTACGCCGCCGCCGCGGAAGGCCAAAACCATGACTTCATCCGGGCCGTCATGCCCTTTGTGGCTTCGGACGCCATCATGCGGGCCGACATGGACATGGCCGCTCAAATCATTGAGGAACGGGCCCTCAAAACACGCCAGTTCTTCAACGCCATCGCCGAGGACTGGGACGCCCTGAACAACGAAGTTCTGGGCGATTTCGATTTGGCCGCCGCCGTCTGCGAGGCATTGCCCCCGGCCTGCGGCCTGGCCGTGGATCTGGGCTGCGGCACCGGAGCGGTCCTGGAACGGATGCTCCCCGGAACCGAAGGAGTCATCGGCGTGGACGGCTCTCCCCGCATGCTGGAACTGGCCCGTCGCCGCTTCCCGCCCGAATGCACGCAGGAAGGCGGCAATGTTTCCCTGCGCATAGGCGAGCTGGATCATCTGCCGCTGCGCGACGGCGAAGCGCACTTCGCCTGCATCAACCTGGTGCTGCACCATCTTTCCGGCCCGATGACCGCGCTGCGGGAAATCCGCCGTATTCTCAGGCCCGGCGGCCTGCTTCTGGTCACGGATTTCGACAAGCACGACAACGAACACATGCGCAACGACTACGGCGACCGCTGGCTGGGATTCGACGTCTCCGTATTGAAGGATCTGCTGCAAGAGGCCGGATTCGACGTCCGCGGCATTCGCCGCCAACCGGTGGAAAAAAAGCTTGCCCTGCTGATGGCGCTGGCGTCCCGCTCCGAATAGGGAAACCCGCCCGCCGTCACGCCGACAAACCCTGCATACCATATCAGCACAGAAG
The DNA here is from genome assembly GCA_949427775.1 of uncultured Desulfovibrionaceae bacterium. Classification (GTDB taxonomy): domain Bacteria; phylum Desulfobacterota; class Desulfovibrionia; order Desulfovibrionales; family Desulfovibrionaceae; genus CASQEL01. The sequence goes on along the minus strand of CASQEL010000007.1, from coordinate 1,186 downwards.
GAGTTTCTTTCATGACCAAAATCTGCGACGCCCAAGCGCTGGATTTGTCCCTGGACCACAAAGTGGCCGACATGTCCCTGGCCGACTTCGGCAAAAAGGAAATGCAGCTTTCCGAACGCGAAATGCCCGGACTTATGGAATGCATCCGCAAATACGGCGCCGAAAAGCCCCTCAAGGGCCTGAAAATCACAGGTTCGCTGCACATGACCATCCAGACGGCCATGCTCATCAAAACGCTGCACGCCCTGGGCGCGGATATCCGCTGGGCTTCCTGCAATATTTTTTCCACCCAGGATCATGCCGCCGCCGCCATCGTCGATCTCGGCTACGCCAAAGTCTTCGCCTGGAAAGGTGAAACACTGGAAGACTACTGGTGGTGCACGGAAATGGCCCTCACCTGGCCTGACGGCTCCGGCCCCGATCTCATCGTGGACGACGGCGGCGACGCCACCCTGTTGATCCACAAGGGCGTGGACGTGGAGAACAATCCCGCGCTGCTGGAAGCTCCCTGCGACAGCAGGGAGCTGCAGATCATCATGTCCCGCCTGGCCCTTTCCCTCAAGAACGATCCCGGGCGCTGGCGCCGGGTGGCCGCCCGGATCAAGGGGGTTTCCGAAGAAACCACCACCGGCGTGCATCGCCTCTATCAACTGGCCGAGGAAGGCAAGCTGCTGTTCCCGGCCATCAACGTCAACGACTCGGTGACCAAGTCCAAATTCGACAATCTCTACGGCTGCCGCGAATCTCTGGCCGACGGCATCAAGCGGGCCACGGACATCATGGTGGCGGGCAAGTGTGTGGTCGTGGCCGGCTACGGCGACGTGGGCAAGGGATGCGCCCAGTCCATGCGGGGCTTCGGCGCGCGCGTGCTGGTGACGGAAATCGACCCCATCTGCGCGCTCCAGGCGGCCATGGAAGGCTTTGAAGTCACCACCATGGAAGACGCCCTTGCGGAAGGCGACATCTTCGTCACCTGCACCGGCAACCTGCACGTCATCACCGGCGCGCACATGGAAGCCATGAAGGATGAGGCCATCGTCTGCAACATCGGGCACTTCGACAACGAAATCGACATGAACTACCTGGAGACCACGCCCGGCGTCACCAAGCTGAACATCAAGCCGCAGGTGGACAAGTGGACCCTCAAATCCGGCCGTTCGATCATCATTCTGGCGGAAGGGCGCCT